>NZ_JBFUKD010000284.1:0-4489 GCF_056401005.1 Microvirga sp. P4_G7
CTCGGGTACCTTCAGAGTTGAGTCGCGTATCTTGGAGCAGGATTCATGGCACCGCGCGCGATCTGGAAGGGCTTCTTGAAGGTGGCGGAGCTGTCCTGCCCTGTGGCCCTCTACACCGCCGCGACCACATCCGACCGGATCGCCTTCCACACGATCAACCGGGAGACCGGACATCGCGTCAAGCGGCAATACGTCGATGCCGAGACGGGCCGGATCGTCGAGGCGGATCAGCAGATGAAGGGCTATGAGGTTGCCAAGGGGCAATACGTGGAGCTCGAGCCGGAAGAGGTCGCCGCCGTCGTCCCCGAAAGCGACAAGACGCTCGATGTCGGCGCCTTCATCTCATGTGACGAGATCGACGACCTCTATTTCGACCGTCCCTACTATATCGGGCCGAGTTCCCCTGTCGCTTCGGATGCCTTCGCGTTGCTGAGAGAGGGCATGCGGGGAAAGGGTGTCGCCGCGCTCGCGCGGGCGGTCTTGTTCCGCCGCGTGCGCACGGTTCTCATCCGCAGCTTGGACGATGGAATGGTCGCGAACACATTGCATTTCGATTACGAAGTGCGATCCGAGAAAGAGGCCTTCGAGGACATTCCCGATCTGACGATCAAAGGTGAGATGCTCGACCTTGCAAAGCACATCGTCTCGACCAAAAAGGGCAAGTTCGATCCACGCTCTTTCGATGATCGTTACGAGAGCGCCATCGCCGACCTTGTTCGGGCAAAGCAGCAAGGCAAGCCCTTCAAGCCGGCCGCGCAGCCGGCTGCAACGAAGGTCATCGACCTGATGGACGCCTTGCGGCGCAGCGCAGGCGCCGGCTCATCGTCGAAATCCGCGCGAAAGGCCGGCAAGCAGGCCACAAAGCAGACGGCGGCGCGCAAAGGGACCGCCAAATCGCGACATGCGGCATCGCGACGGAAGGCGAGCTAGCGCGCGCTACTTTTTCTTTTTGGGCGGCGGTGTCTTCTTCGACGATGAGGATGCCTGGTTCGCAGCCACGCTGCGCTTCAGCGCGTCCATGATGTTGATGACATTGCTCGGCCGTTCCGGCGCGCCTTTCTTGGCTGACGCTTTCGGGGCAGCTTTCTTCTTTTTCTTCGACGCAATGATCTCTTTCAGTTTGTGCTGGACGGGGTCCTGCACGAGCTTGTCGCTCCATTCGCTGGTGCGCTCGTCGATGAGGGTCTTCACCAGGGTCATGAGTTTTGGATCGACTTTCTCGTCCTTGATGTCGTCGAAATAGGCGTCCGGCGCGCGCACCTCGTCGCCGTATCGCAACGTCCAGGCGACAATGCCTTTGCCGCGCGGCTCCAACATCACCGCGCGTTCGCGGCGATAGAGAACGACCCTCGATATCCCGACCATCCCGGTGGCGCGCATCGCCTCCCGGATGACGGCGAAGGCTTCGTTCGCAACGGGGTCGTCGGGGGTCAGGTAATGAGGCCGATCATACCAGATCCACTCGATCGACTCCTTTGGGACGAACATGTCGACGTCGATGGTGCGGGTGCTTTCGAGCGCGACAGCTGCAAGCTCCTCGTCCTCCAAGAGGACGTAGTCGTCGTCGCCCGCTTGGTAACCCTTTACTTCGTCCTCTTCTTCGACCGGTTCCCCGGTGACGGCATCGACATACCGGCTCTCGATCCGGTTTCCTGTCGCCCGATTGAGCGTGTGAAAACGAATCTTCTCGCCTTCCGACAACGCGGGCACCATCGCAACCGGGCAGGTTACGAAAGAGAGTTTCAAATAGCCTTTCCAAAAAGAACGCGGTGCCACGGCCGGGCCTATTGCCGCTCGCCGCGATCGTCAGTCCTGGTATCGGTATCGATCAGTTCGCGCTTTGGCATGGCCGCATCTCCAGCGTTCGAGAGAGAAATACGAAGCTTGGGCGATCGGTTCCAAAGGAACCGCAAAAGGCACGAAACCGGTCGCGATCGCCAGAACCAAAGCCCCTTCCGCGCGTTCGCATCTTAGCAATTCTTGGCAATTTTTCGGGGGCGAGAGGGCCGCGTGAGCAAAGAGCAGAAGCTTTCGACCTACAAGGCGAAGCGCAACTTCTCAAAGACCGCAGAGCCGAGCGGGGCCGGCGAGGTCGCGCCGTCGCCGCGCCGACGGTTCGTGATCCAGAAACACGACGCCACACGGCTGCACTACGACCTTCGCCTGGAACTCGACGGGGTCTTCAAGTCTTGGGCCGTCACCAAAGGACCGTCGCTCGATCCGCACGACAAGCGCCTCGCCGTCGAGGTCGAGGACCATCCGTTGGATTACGGGGATTTCGAAGGGACGATTCCAGAAGGCCAATACGGTGGCGGAACGGTTCAGCTCTGGGATCGGGGCTCTTGGGAGCCGGAGGGAAAGAAAAGCCCCGAGCTGGCGCTGCGCGATGGCGACTTCAAGTTCAAGTTGGAAGGCAAGCGGCTGCATGGCAGCTGGGTCCTCGTGCGGATGAAAAATGACCGCACGCGCAGCAAGCGCACCAACTGGCTGCTGATCAAGCATCGCGATGAATACGCCACGGACGGGAAGGGCGATGCATTGCTCGCCGAAGATCGCTCGGTCGCGTCGGGGCGAACGATGGCGCAGATCGCTGCCGGAAAGGGGCGCGGCCCAAAGCCGTTCATGCTGGCGGGCAAGGAAGCGGGCGATGCGGATGCCACCTGGGACAGCAACAAGGGGCTCGCCGCAGGCAAGCGCGCGCAGAAAAACCTCACGACGGGTGCCACGAAGGACGATCGCAAGAAGATCAAGACACAGGTGAAGGTGCCGGAGTTTATCGCACCTCAGCTGTGCCAAAGCACGGAAAGACCGCCGGCCGGGCGGGGGTGGGCCCACGAGATCAAATTCGACGGCTATCGCATCCAGTTGAGGATCGCCGCCGGCCGGGTGACGTTGAAGACGCGAAAGGGCCTGGACTGGACGGCAAAATTTGGGGCCATCGCCGATGCCGCGATCGGATTTCCCGATGCGCTGATCGACGGCGAGGTCGTCGCCCTCGACGCCAATGGCGCGCCCGATTTCAGCGCGCTGCAGGCGGCTCTTTCTGAGGGAAACACGGACGAATTGATTTTCTATGCGTTCGATTTGCTCTTCGCCGACGGTCGGGATTGGCGCGAACGCCCCTTGTCCGAACGCAAAGGAGAGCTTGAAAACCTCCTCGCGTCGGCGGGCGGGCAGCCGCTCGTGCGGTTCGTCGAGCACGTCGAAACGGACGGTGCGGCTGTGTTGCGATCGGCCTGCAACTTGAAACTCGAAGGCATCGTGTCGAAGAAGCTCGACGCTCCCTATCATTCAGGTCGCAGCGGTGCTTGGACCAAGGCCAAATGCAGGCCTGGCCATGAGGTCGTCATCGGAGGCTGGACGACGACCAACGGAAGATTTCGCTCCCTTCTCGTCGGCATCAATCGGGACGACCATTTCGCGTATGTGGGACGTGTCGGGACCGGTTACAGCGAGGCGAAAGTCAAGAAGCTGCTCCCGCGATTGAAATCGGTCACGACGGCGAAATCACCGTTTACCAACAGGGGAGCACCGCGAAAGGCGGCCAATATCCATTGGACGCGCCCGGAGCTGGTCGCCGAGATCGAATTCGCTGGATGGACCGGTGGCGGCAGCGTGCGGGCTGCGACATTCAAGGGCCTGCGCGAGGACAAGCCGGCGCGCGATGTCGAGGCTGAGAAACCCGCGCCGGCAGCGACGACGCAGATGCGGGAGCCGGCCGCTCCGGCCGCGCACAAGAGGCGCCCCGGCAAGCCCGTGGTCATGGGTGTTCAAATTTCCAGTCCGGATAAAACGATGTGGCCCGATGGCGGCGATGGAAARCCGGTGACGAAGCTCGATCTCGCGACCTATTACGAGTCGATCGGATCCTGGATGATAGAGCACATCGAGGGACGCCCCTGCTCGATCATCCGCGCCCCCGATGGGCTGGGAGGCGAGCAGTTCTTTCAGCGACATGCCATGCCGGGAACATCGGACCTCCTCGAGCTCGTCACCGTCTTCGGCGACCGAAAGCCTTATCTGCAAATCGATCGCGTCGAGGGGCTGGCAGCGGTGGCGCAAGTCTCCGCATTGGAACTGCATCCGTGGAATTGTCAGCCACGGCAGCCCGAAGTTCCTGGCCGATTGGTGTTCGATCTCGATCCAGGACCCGACGTTCCATTCACGACGGTCGTCGCCGCCGCCCGTGAAATGAAGGACCGGTTGGATGCCTTGGGACTTATCAGCTTTTGCAAGACCACGGGCGGAAAAGGCCTTCATGTGGTGACGCCGCTCGCCGGATCGAAAAAGCAGAAATTGACCTGGGCCATGGCGAAGGAGTTTGCTCGCGAAGTCTGCGTTCAAATGGTGCGCGACAATCCTGAGCGCTATGTCGATAACATGGCGAAGCGGTTGCGGGTTGGCCGCATCTTCCTCGACTATCTCCGCAACGACCGCATGGCGACGGCTGTTGCTCCGCTGTCGCCGCGGGCCCGGCCAGGCGCTACGG
>NZ_JBFUKD010000285.1:0-4488 GCF_056401005.1 Microvirga sp. P4_G7
AGTGAGATCTCTGCCATCGAAGAGCAGCTCGCCGCCGATGTTCATTCGCGCGGGCAGAAGGCCCATGATGGCGAGCGCCGTAATAGACTTGCCGCTACCGGATTCCCCTACGATTCCAAGCCTTTCACCTCGTCTCAACGTGAGTGACACCCCCGACAAAATCTCTGCGGTACGCCCGCCCACAGAAAAGCCAGCCGTAAGCATGCGGATATCGAGWAGCGTCTCCGTCATCGTTGCCTCCTCACGCGAGGATCGAGGAGGTCTCTCAATCCATCGCCCAAGAGGTTGAGGCCAAGCACGGCGAATGTAATGGCAAGTCCCGGAAAGATGGCGAGATAGGGCGCGTCATAGATATACGTCTGAGCATCGTTCAGCATCTTGCCCCAGCTCGGCTGCGGCGGCTGGGTTCCTAGGCCGACATAGGACAGTCCGGCTTCCGCAACGATCGCCAATGCAAATTGGATCGTCGCCTGCACGATCAGCACATGACCAATATTCGGCAACACGTGATCGAGCGTAATCGCGACATCGCCGCGACCGGCACACCGCGCCGCAAGGACGTATTCACGCTTCCATAGGCCGAGCGATGCACCACGGGTGAGACGTGCGAAGACCGGAACATTGAAGATCCCAATCGCAATCATCGCATTGACGGCACCCGGGCCGAAGATCGCCGTGATGATGACCGCGGTAAGCAGCGCCGGAAAAGCGAATGCAAGATCGGTCAGCCGCATCACGAAATTGTCGATGATGCCTCCTCTTGCAGCCGCAAGCGCCCCGAGCGGAACGCCGATGCCTGCGCCGACCGCCACAGCGACGATCGAAATGAAGATAGAGTTGCGAGCGCCAACCATGATCATCGAGAGAACGTCGCGACCGAAAGCATCGGTGCCTAGCCAATGGCTGGCGCTCGGCCCCTGGAGTTTGTGGACGATGTCGAGGGCCGTCGGCGAATAGGGTGTCCACGCAAACGAGAGCAGCGCCATCCCGACGAGTATTGCCGTGACGATCCCGCCGATAGCAAGACTGCGGCTCATGTTCAGCGCCACGAATACTCTTGCCGGAACGCCCGGCGTCGTGCCGATCTCGCTCATGACCGACCTCCGCTCGCCAAGCGCGGATCCAACGCGCCATAAGCGAGATCAACCGCAAAATTCACCGCGATCACACTCGCAGCGAGCAACGTTACGAGAGATTGCACTGCGACAAGGTCGCGCTGGGCAATCGACTGAAAAATCAAACGGCCCAATCCAGGAAGATTGAAGACGTTTTCGATGATGATCGTCCCTGCCAGAAGAAACGAGAATTGAAGTCCGATGATCGTGACGACCGGGATCAGGGCGTTGGGCGCAGCGTGTTTCCACAACGCAGCGTTTCGTGTCAGCCCCTTGGCGCGAGCGGTTCGAACGAAATCCTCGCTCAATGTCTCGATGACAGACGAACGTGTGACACGGGCCAGAATGGCAGCGAGAGGCAGCGCAAGTGCGATCGCAGGCAAGATGAGCGATCGAATTCCGGGCCACAACCCATTGTCCCAACCGGCAAATCCCGAAGCTGGGAACCACCCAAGTTTCAGGGCAAAGAGCAGGATCAGCAAGAGACCGAGCCAGAAATTCGGAATGGCGACACCGATCTGCGCAACGCCCATACTTGCAACGTCTTGGATTTCACCGCGGCGGGAGGCAGCGAAGATCCCCGTCGGAATGGCGATGGCGATCGAAAGCGTCATCGCCATGAGAGCGAGAGGCAATGTGACCATCACGCGCGGCGCGATCAGTTCACTGACGGGAACCGAATATGTGTAGCTCGTTCCGAAATCTCCGACGACAAAGCCTCCGATCCACGCGAGATAACGGGTCCACAACGGTTGATCGAGGCCAAGCTGCTTTTGCAACGCTGCGAGAGTGTCCGGCTGTGCGTTGACGCCCAGCATCACCGCGGCGGGATCTCCCGGCAGGACCTGCATAAGCATGAAGACCACGAGAGAGGCCGCAAGCGTCGTAAGAACCAACGATACGAACCGTCCCGTTACATACCCGAACAAATCGCCGTCTCCATGCATGTTCCGCAGCTCGCCTTTCGAGCAGCGGGGTCGGCATCCCGCTCTTCCGCGGAATGCGGGATGCCGACCTTTCTCATTTCGCCCAAGACGCTGCCGTCAGATCGTTGGCCGGAATGGGCAGGTTCTTCCAAAGGCCTTGAACATTCTTGTTCCACACGCCGACTTTCGGAAGCGCATAAAGGAAGACAACCGGCTCGTCCTCGGCAAGGCGGCGTTGCAGCCTGCCCACGAGGTCGACCCGCTCCTTCTCGTCCTTCGCTTCGGTGAATGACTTGTAGAGGGCTTTGTACTCGGGGCTTTGATAGTTGAAGTAGTATTTGTCACGCGCGAAGATATCGAGGTCACGCGCTTCGGTATGTCCGATGATCGTCGCATCGTAGTCAGCGCGTTTGAAGACCTGATCGAGCCATTGCGCGAACTCGATCGGCACAAGATTCACCTGCAGACCGACCTGACCCAGCATGCCGGCGATGATCTCCCCGCCGCGGCGCGAATAGGCAGGCGGTGGAAGGCTGATTGTGAAGGACGTGCCGGGCTTGATGCCAGCTTCTGCAAGAAGCGCTTTCGCCTTCGCGGGATCGTAGGGATATGTGTTGTTGAGATCGATGTAACCGGGGTCAACCGGCGTATAGTGTGATCCGATCGGAACGCCGTAGCCCGAGCTCACAGCATCGACAAAGGCCTTGCGGTCGATGGCGTGAGCAAGGGCGCGTCGCACCTTGACGTCGTCGAAGGGCTTGCGCGTGTTGTTCAGCGAGAAGACGACTTTGCCCGCCGTCGTGCCGACTTCGACCTGGAGGCGATCGTCACTCCGAAAGCGATTGAGGAGTTCTGGTGCGGGGAATTCGGGAAACGCGTCGATGTCTCCGGCCAACACCGCTGCGGCTGCAGCCGAGGGATCGCTGATGAACCGGAAAGTCACGCCAGACAACTTGGCGGGCGTTCCCCAGTAGTCGGGATTCTTCTCCAATTCCACGCGATCGCCCTGAACCCAGCGCTTGAACCGAAACGGTCCCGTTCCGACGGGCTTCGTCTTGTTGGTCGCAACTGAGGACGGAGCCATCATCACCGCATCGCCCCAACCCATGCCGAATAGAAATGTCGATGTCGGGCGTTTGAGGGTGACGACGGCCGTCGCAGGATCTGGACATTCGACCTTGCCGATCGGCTCGAACAAGCCCTTCTGGGCGTTTGTGGAATCCGGCGCGACAGCCCGCTCGTAGGAGAACTTCACGACAGAGCAATCGAAAGGCGTGCCGTCGTGGAATTTTGCGCCCTGACGAAGCTTGAACGTGTATGTCAGCTCATCCGGCGACGTCGTCCAGCTTTCCGCCAAAGCAGGCTTGATCGAACCATCTTCGCCAATGCGAACAAGGCCTTCGAACAGGTTCGCGTAGGTAACGCGCCTTATCGCGGAGGCCGCATTGGCCGTGGGGTCAAGACCAGGCGGCTCGAGCACTTCGCCAACCGTCAACGTGTCCTTCGCCATGGCGCCGCTCATGGCGGTGAGCAGCGCAGCGCTTGCCAAACCTGCAAGAAGTATCGTTCTCATCGATCCGTTCCCCTTTTGCTTTCGAGCATTGTTCATTTGTTGGACGATCTTCTGCGCGCTAGATCGACCGTCCGCCGTCGACGTCCAAGGCAATTCCTGTGATCATGCTGGCACGCGGCGAACAGACGAACGCTGCCGCATCCGCGAGATCCTCCGGCTTGAGCAATCTGCCGAGCGGGATCGACGCGCGAAATTTCTGGCGAATCTCTTCGGAGTCTTCGCCCATGAACGTCGTCAACAGCGGCGTCTCGCCGGCAACTGGGTTCAGAGCCACAACGCGGATGTTGTAGGGCGCCAGTTCGATGGCGAGTGCCTTCGTTGCGGAAACGACCCAACCTTTGGTGGCGTTGTACCATGCCAGGTTCGGCCGTGGACGCGCGGCACCCGTCGAGGCAATGTTCAAAATGACGCCGCCGTCCCGGCTTTTGAAATGAGGAATGGCCGCGCGGCAGGCGAGATAGATCCCGCGAATATTGACACCGACGATTCGATCAAACTCATCGGGCTCGACCAACTCCGCGTCGCGCGGCTTATGCCCGATACCCGCATTGTTGACGAGAATGTCGATTCCGCCAAATTCTCCGATCGCTTTTGCTATCGCGTCGACGACATCACGTTCCTGAGATACGTCGGCTGCGAACGCAATGGCCGACGCACCGATTTCGGATGCGACGCGATCAGCGCCCTCGACATTGCGATCGACAACAACGACTTTTGCTCCCTCGGCAGCGAACTTCTTTGCCATACCTTCGCCGAAGCCAGAGCCCGCACCCGTGATCAACGCAACTTTGCCGCTCAGAGACAATTTATTCTCTCCTGATGCCGTGGAAGTATCGACCGACCTATCCATGGTAAACCGAAATCATTTTCAACG
>NZ_JBFUKD010000286.1:0-4483 GCF_056401005.1 Microvirga sp. P4_G7
TTCCTAGACTTGAACCGGGAACCGTACGAGCTCGATTCGCGCATGTTCGAGGGCCGCGTGCCCTCTTTCGCCAATACACGCTCGATGCGGGTTGCGGGTGGGCTCGGCACCATCCCTCGAGTCGTTGCTGACGGCCAGGAGATCTATCGCGGGCGATTTCCGGTCGATGAGGCGCTGCGGCGCATCGACTGGCTCTACAAGCCCTACCACCGGGCCCTGCGCAGCCTGATCCAGCGGACGGCACGAACCTTCGGCCACGCCATTCTGATCGACGGGCACTCGATGCCGTCGAGCTGCGGTGGTCGCGACGAGCCGAAAGCCGACATCATCCTTGGCGACCGGTATGGCACCAGCTGCGCCAGCGGCCTTACGGATGTGGTCGAAGCGGTGTTTCGGGGCTACGGCTATACGGTCGTCCGCAACAAGCCCTATGCCGGTGGGTTCATCACCGAACATTACGGCGAGCCGAGCCTCGACCGCCACGCGCTCCAGATCGAAATCAACCGTTCACTCTACATGGATGAGCGAACCCTCGAACGACGCCCGGACTTCAACGTGCTGGCCGAGGACATCGCGGACGCTTTCGCGGAAATTACCCGCGCCATCGACGAACGCTGGACCCCGAAGCGGATGGCCGCCGAATAATCCGCCGCCAATATTCGCGCAGACGCCGTACCTTCGAAGCCTGCGGCCTAGAAATGACTTCGGCCTAGAAACGACTTCGAGCAAGAAAAAAGGCCACCGTTGCCGGTGGCCCGAAGTTTAGGGAGGAAACGCCCAAGAAGGGCTACGACAGAGCGACGCCAATCGCCATGTCGCAATGCACAATGTACACCGCACCGCACCATTTGCAAGAAATTTGATACTGAGTTCCCATGTGCCGGTTGCATAACAGCCTTAACCTCGGCGGATAGGACATCGCTCCTGGCACGGCACGGGATGGCTCGATATCATAGGGGGAAGCCGGCACTTGCGGCTGCCCCGGCGCTTGATACAAGCACGGACGGGATCCCTCGATCCGACAAGGTTGGAACAGGCGCATGGGGCTGATTGATTTTTCGCATTTCGTGGACGAGCTCGCCGTGTCGTCCGGCCAGGCGATCCTCCCGTTCTTCCGGACCGCGATCGCGACGGAGGATAAATCCCGCGGCGGCGTCTTCGATCCTGTCACCGAAGCGGATCGGGCCAGCGAAGCGACCATGCGGCAGTTGATCCGCCGCTCTTTTCCCACTCATGGCATCGTCGGCGAAGAATTCGGCACCGAGAATGCCGATGCTGAATATGTCTGGGTGCTCGATCCCATCGACGGGACCCGCGCGTTCATCGCTGGACTACCGACCTGGGGCACGCTGATCGGCCTGACACGTAACGGAACGCCGGCCTTCGGAATGATGCACCAGCCGTTCACCGGCGAGCGCTTCTTCGGCGATTGCGGCAGTGCGACTTACCGCGGTCCCGGCGGCGAGCGAAAACTGAGAACGCGACGCTGCCCCTCGCTCGACGAAGCCGTTCTCTCGACGACGAGCCCGAAGCTCTTCGCAGGCGAAGAATTGCGGGCCTATGACCGGGTCGAGAGCATTGCCAAGCTCACCCGCTACGGCTGCGACTGCTATGCCTATTGCATGCTCGCGGCCGGGCATATCGACCTTGTCGTCGAATCCGGCCTGAAGCCCTACGACATCGTCGCTCTGATTCCGATCATCGAAGGCGCGGGCGGGATCGTGACGTCGTGGGACGGCGGTTCAGCGGCGAATGGTGGCCGAATTGTTGCCGCGGGAGACCGGCGCGTCCATGCCGCCGCCGTCGAACTGTTGAGCCGCTGAGACCTTTACGGGCTCCGGCCGCGCATCGAAGAGGTCGGCCGAGCCTGGGATGAAAGCGTCGAAGGCAGCCCAGAACTGATCGCGGATGGCGTCCTTCTCCATCATGACCTCGTGACGGGCGCCCGGAATGACTATCGCGTGGCCCGCCTTGAGACGCGAAGCAAAGCGCTCGGTCGCCGGGGTGGCGCAGACCGGGTCGTCTCCCGCCGCCAGAATCAGGGTGGGCAATCTGATTTGAAGAGCGTAGCGCGGCTCCGCGAAGCGCCGCATGAAACGGAAAGCGGAATCGATCCAGGCGATCGTCGGCGCGCCGATCGCGCCGTCACCGACGGCCACCGCCGCTTCGGCGTTGCGGGCATAACGCACCGGATCCGTGGTCAGGCGATTGCCTTTGAACGGCAGCGTCGAAATCGAGGTCGCGCCTCCGCCTGGAACGAACGCTTTGCCGAACCCAAGCATTCGCAGGACCCGGGCCAAGACCATCGTCGCCCCGACATATTTCAGGAGCGAAAGCGAGATCATCGGCGTCGTCGTGACGAGCCGCTTGAAGGGCAGCCAGCTCTCCTGGGCGGCGTTGAGGGCGATGGCGCCACCCATCGAATGGGCCAGGGCAAAATGCGGCTCCGGCATCGTCGGCAGAAGGACCTGGTCCCTGATGGCTTCCAGGTCCAACCGATAATCCTCGAAGCGCCGCACATAGCCCTTCCGCTTGTTTCGGACCTGGCGACCTGAATGACCCTGCCCGCGCCAATCGAACGCCACGACCGCAAAGCCGCGCGATAGCAACTCGCCCACGACCTCGAAATATTTCTCGATGAACTCGGCCCGCCCCTGGATGATGCAGACCGTGCCCTTCGGTTCCCGGACCGCCGGCAACCAGGAGACAGCGCGCAGGGTCATGCCGTCCTGCGCTTGAACGCTATGGAGAACGGGCTCGCGCGGAACTGGATTGTCAGGCGTGGGAAAAATCTGCACGGCAGGGATGTCGTCCTAAGAGGGCCCGTACTTATAAAGGATCGCAATGACGAAGGCAGCAGGTCTTGAAAGCCGAAAAGACGCATCCCACGTGAATTCCGTGCCGGCCCGTTGGGCGGCGCAATCCCTGATCCGGCCTCAGATGGCGGATCGTCAACTGCATGTCGCTCAAGGAGGATATGCCATGCGTCAGTTTGATCTCTCTCCCCTTTACCGCAACACCGTCGGTTTCGACCGTCTGTTCTCGATGATCGACCAGCTCGGCGGCGTCGAGGCGGCTGCCCCGACCTACCCGCCCTACAACATCGAGCGGACTGGCGAGAACGCCTACCGTATCACGATCGCCGTCGCCGGCTTCACGGACCGGGATCTGGCCATCGAAGTGAAGGAAAACGGCCTCTCCGTCCGCGGTGAGAAAAAGCCCTCGGACGACCGCAAGGCGGACGTCCTCCATCAGGGCATCGCCTCCCGCGCGTTCGAGCGACGCTTCCAGCTCGCCGATGGCGTAACCGTCACCGGTGCGGCTCTCGAGAACGGTCTGCTCCACATCGATCTCGTCCGCGAGATCCCCGAGGCCAAGAAGCCGAAACTCATCCCGATTTCGAGCGCAGGCCCGCAGACCATAGAGGCGAAAAAGGCCGCGTAACCACACGGCTACGTCAAAAAAGAAAGCGCCCCGGGAAACCGGAGCGCTTTTTTCTTGGTCTTATTGAAGTCCTGGTCCCGTCGGGGCTGGGAGGGATACCCCGCCGTCAAAGGTCTCTGCCACCTCATTCGCGGCAGAATGCGGCGCGTTTAGGGCAGTTCTACTCCGCCGCCTGCTTCGAGGAGGCGGAACGGGCGATTTCCAACAACCGGTCGATTTGAGCATCGTCCGTCGCAAAGGAAACGACCAAGCGTATCAGCGCCTCGTCGGCGCCGACGGCCTCGCCGACGGGTAAGCTCGCCTCCGTCCACGGATGATACTGCACACCTGCCTCTCGCAAGGCCCGATCGAGCGATCGCGGCAAGATCGGAAACACCTCGTTGGCCTCCACCGGCCAAGCGAGGCGAACGCCCGGCAGGTGCGCGAGGCCGTCGGCCAGCCGCTGGGCGAAGCCGTTGGCGCGCTCTGCGTTCGCAATCCAGTGATCGTTGGCGAGATAGCCTTCGAGCTGGGCCGCAATCAGGCGCCCCTTGGAAATGATCTGGCCGGCCCGCTTGCAGCGATAATCCAGCCCGTCCACCAGCTTCGGATTGAAGACCACGATGGCCTCGGCCATCAGGCAGCCGTTTTTCGTCGCGCCGAAAGAGAGAATATCGACACCCTGCTTCCAGGTCATTTCCGCCGGCGTGCAACCGAGCGTGACCATGGCATTGGTGAAGCGGGCCCCGTCCATGTGCAGCGCCATACTGTGCGCGCGACAGACTTCGCCAAAGGCGGCGATCTCGTCGCGCGTGTAGATCGTGCCGCACTCGGTCGCCTGCGAGATCGAAAGTGCCTTTGGGGGCATCTGCTTCACGGCCTTGGGCAGGCTCTTGAGATAGGCCTCGACATCGGCGGGATCTAGCTTTGCCGCGACACCCGGCAGCCCGGCGAGCTTCGCGCCGTGCATGAAAAATTCCGGTGCGCCGCATTCATCGTCGATGACGTGCGATTCCTTGTGGCAGACGCACAATCCCCAGGGCGGCACGGCGCTCGCCAG
>NZ_JBFUKD010000287.1:0-4476 GCF_056401005.1 Microvirga sp. P4_G7
GAGCCTGGGCGGACTTTTCGGTTCGGCAATCTTCGGCACGTTCGTCACGTACCGCGAGAAGTACCATCACAATATCATCGCGCAGTCGATCACCATGGCCGATCCCAACGTAGTGCAACGCATCCGTCAATTGTCGGCAGCTTACAGCCGCGTGATCACCGACAAGGCTTTGCTCAATGCGGAAGGCGTGGCGCTCCTGAGTCAGCAAGCCACCCGCGAGGCGAATGTGCTCGCCTACAACGACCTCTTCATGCTGATCGCGGTTCTGTCCGCGTTCGGCTGCATGGCTCTTCTCGTTCAACTCGGCGCAAGCTTCCTTAAGCGCGCCGTCGCAGAACCTCTTACCACGGCCTGATCGAACCCATGTCCATCGCGAACCCTTTCAAATCACGCGCAACGGTGCCGGCCTTCCTTCTGGGAATCGCCGGCGTGCTGCTGGTGCTCTATGCGTGGCAATTGCCGCCGTTCCATTCGAGCGTGCAGCGGACGGACAACGCCTATGTCAAAGGCGCCGTGACGATCATCAGCCCAAAGCTCGACGGCTATGTCGCCGAAGTCACGGTCCAGGATTTCATGGAGGTGAAGGCGGGCGAGGTCCTGGTCAAGCTCGACGATCGCATTTATCAGCAGCGCCTCGCCCAGGCGAAGGCGGCACTCGCGACCGCGAAGGCGACGCTGGCGAATTCCGAACAGCAACGGCGGTCCAAGGAGGCGAGCGTCGCAGTCGGCCAAGCGCAGATCGACAGCGCGCACGCTCTCCTCACGCGCGTCGAGGCGGATTGGAAGCGGGTCGAGCCATTGAACAAGCGCGGTTTCGCAACCCAGGCCCAACTTGATCAGTCGCGCGCGGCGCTCGATCAAGCGCAGGCCGGCCTCAACCAAACGAAGGCGGCTCTCGAAGTTGCGAAAGAAGATTTGACGGCGACGATCGTCAATCGCGGATCGCTCGAAGCGGCGGTTCAGAACGCCGAAGCCACCGTCCGCCTCGCGGAAATCGACCTGCAGAACACGCGCATCGTCGCGCCGCAGGACGGGCATCTCGGCGAGGTCAGCGCGCGGCTCGGGCAATATGTGACGCCCGGTTCGCAACTCATGGCGATGGTGCCCGACAAGATCTGGGTCATCGCCAATTTCAAGGAAACGCAGATTGCTGACATGGCTTACGGTCTGCCGGTGACGATTCAGGTCGATGCGCTCCACGGCGCGGCCTTGAACGGCACGGTCTCGCGTTTCTCGCCGGCGGCGGGGTCCGAGTTCAGCGTCTTGCGTCCGGACAACGCCACCGGCAACTTCACCAAGGTCGCCCAACGCATTCCGGTGCGGATCGAGATCGACCCCGACCAACCTCTCGTGGACCAACTAAGTCCCGGCATGTCGGTGATCGTCAGCGTCGATACGAAGGCGCATCGAGAGACCACCGGGAATCTGTGAGGCTGGTCTATCGCGCCGCCTTCGGCCATGGTGTCTGACTGAAGATCGACCCTGGACGTGTGGCGCCGACGTTGAGTGCATCCCAACCGAATTCGAAGATCGTCACCTCGACCATCGGCATGACGCAGATCCTTGCCTGGGGATCATCGTTCTACCTACCGGCCGTCCTCGCGCAACCGATCGCCAACGATACCGGGTGGACGCTCAGTTGGGTTGTCGGCGGCTTGTCGCTCGGCCTCCTCGCCGCCGGTTTAGCCGCTCCGTTCGTCGGACGAACGATCGAACGGATCGGCGGCCGCTTCGTGCTCGCTTCAAGTTCATTGCTGCTTGCGGCTGGTCTCACGACGCTCTCCCTTTCCCAGAGCCTGCCGGTCTACCTTGTTGCATGGGCGATGATGGGTGTCGGGATGGGCTCGGGCCTCTACGATGCCGCATTCTCGACCCTTGGGCGGCTCTATGGTGGGCAAGCAAGAAGTGCCATTACGACCGTGACGTTGTTCGGTGGTTTCGCCAGCACGATCTGCTGGCCTTTGAGCGCGACGCTCGTCGATCATTTCGGCTGGCGAGGCGCCTGTGGGGTCTATGCGGCAATCCATTTGTTCGTCGCCTTCCCGCTCCATCTTCTCGTCGTGCCGAACGTACCCAATCGTGCACGGGCCCTTCCCCCATCCGGCGACGTCGCCATTGAACGACCGACGACCGATTTGGCGGGATCGCGGCGGACACGGGCGCTCGTGCTATTGGCGACGATCCTGACATTGGGGTCGGTGACCGCGTCTATGATCGGCGTGCATCTTCTGACGATCCTCCAAGCGCGCGGCTACGCCTTAGGCTCGGCGGTCGCCCTCGGCGCCCTGATCGGCCCGGCACAGGTGGGTGCGCGCATGGTCGAAATGGCGTTCGGCCGGCGCTACCATCCGATTTGGACCATGGCCACCTCGACCTTCCTTGTGGCTGTCGGCATGGCGCTTCTGCTCGGCGGTCTACCGGTCGTCGCTCTTGCGCTTTGTCTCTACGGGGCCGGGAACGGTATTGGCTCGATCGCGAAGGGCACTCTGCCGCTCGCTCTCTTCGGTTCGAACGGATATGCCTCCCTCATGGGTAAGCTTGCGATGCCGGCCCTCCTCGCCCAGGCCCTCTCTCCGTCGCTCGGCGCCGTTCTGATCGCCTGGGGAGGCGCCGGCGCGGCCCTTGCCTGCCTCACGTCGTTGGGGGTTCTCAACGTCGCGCTCGTCGGTGTTCTCTGGAGAACGAAGCGCACGCGCCCATAGGCGTCCAAACGGCCGCCACGAAAAAGCTTGCGGAAGCTGTCGGATTGGCGTCGGCTGGCTCGTCCTAGCCAAGAGCCAGAAACGGCCATCGTTCCGGAGGAAATCTCATGCAAGTGCAACCCTACCTGTTCTTTGAAGGTCGCGCCGAGGAAGCGGCTGAATTCTACCGGTCGGCGCTGGGCGCCGAAACGACATTTCTCATGCGTTTCAGGGAGAACCCCGATCCCTCGATGACGGCGCCGGGAACCGAAGACAAAGTCATGCACATGAGTATCCGCATTGGGGACTCGACCATCTTCGCGTCCGATGGCCGCTGCTCCGGACAACAGAACCATCAGGGATTCTCGCTTGCGCTCAACGTGAAGGACATTGCCGAAGCCGAGCGGATTTTCGGCTTGCTTTCGGAAGGCGGGCAGATCCAGATGCCGATGGCAAAGACCTTCTTCTCCCCTCGTTTCGGCATGACGGCGGATCGCTTCGGCGTCTCGTGGATGGTCATGGTCGACGCCGCCTAGACAGTTTCGGCGTCCTCGAGCCCATCCGTCAGTCCAAGTTTCTTGGGGAGCGGCGTGCCTGAATATTCTGAGTTCATCGTCACCGGCCCTGGAAGATGAACGACGCGCCGAGTGCAATGAAAGCAAACCCAACGAGGTGGTTCCAGCCGAGAGGTTCTTTCAGGTAAACGATCGAGAAGATCGCGAAGACCGCAAGGGTGATGACCTCCTGCATGGTCTTGAGCTGCGCTGCTGAATAGACCTCGGAGCCGATCCGATTGGCCGGTACCGCAAACCAATATTCGACCAGCGCGATACCCCAACTGACGAAAACCGCGATCCAGAGCGGTGTCGTCTTGAATTTGAGGTGGCCATACCAGGCGAATGTCATGAAGACGTTCGAGGCGATGAGCATGGCAATAGGGGCGACGAAGGGATTCATGGCGCTTTTTCTGGGAAATGCGGGAGGCAGCGGGCCTCCTCTGACGGGCGGGACGGATGCCTAACGTGCGGCAAGTCGTTCGAGAACGAGGGAACCGCCGACGATCTGCGGATTGGACGGGTCGAAGCCTTCCGTATTCTCGCGTCGCGTGACGAAGGCCCTGGCGGTTTCGAAGGCCGCGTCGAGACGGGGCTCGCCGCGTAGCGCCTTGTTGAAAAAGGCGTCGCCGAAATACGTCCACTTGGCGCCGTCTCTGCAGCCGAACGAGGGCTTGTCGGCGGCCGCAGCCGTAATCACCAATGTTCGCTCATCGGCAAGCGCCTTGGCGAAGGTTCCCGAATAACAGGCGGAGACGATCAGGACGCGATAGCGCGCCCGCGTCGCGTTCAACAGGAAACCGATGTCGCGCGGGGTCATGATCCCCGTCGTTCGACCGGCAACGAGACCGATGCCTTCCGGGGCGCCATGGGACGTGAGCACCAGGACAACCACATCCTCGCTCGGATCGAGGACACGGCCCATCGCGGTCGCTGCGTTGAGCATGCGGTCCGGAGTCGCGCCGGAGCGCCGTTTGGTGTTGCTTGCGACGATGGACCTGCCTTTGGCGTCGAGCTGGCCTTCGAGAACGCTCGCTGCCCCCCTCGCCTCGCTTTCGAAGACGCTCTGCGGTCCCCAGAGACCGAACGATAGGATGTACACGTCCGTGGCGCCCACGCGATGTGGCGCGAGCGAAAAGGCTTCCACCGGGCGGCGGGGCGGTTTCGCCGCCGCTGGTTCCGGCGCGAAAGCGCCGAGAATGGCCCCGACAAGTCCCAGAATGAAGAATCGGCGCCACATC
>NZ_JBFUKD010000288.1:0-4457 GCF_056401005.1 Microvirga sp. P4_G7
CAATTCTCCTTCAACGGAGAGATCTATACGTTCATCAACAACCACCTGAATTCGAAGGGTGGCGACAGCCCGATCTTCGGCGACGACAATCCGCCGATCCTGAAGAGCGAGGCGCAGCGCATCGAACAGGCGAAGCTGATCAACGCTTACGTGGATCAGATTCTCGCTGGCGATCCCAACGCAAAGGTGGCCGTTCTCGGCGATTTGAACGACTTCGCCTGGAGCAACCCGTTGCGCACCTTGAGCGGGGCCGCCGACGGTAACGAAGTTCTCTACAACCTCGCGGAGGATTTCATTGCCGATCCGCGCGAGCGCAACGACTACGTCTATGAGGGCAATTCGCAGGCGCTCGACCACATCTATGTTTCGTCCGCTCTGCGGGCGCGCATGGAAGGGTTCGACATTGTCCGGGTCAACTCGGAATTCGATTCGGCGCAAAAGGCGAGCGATCACGATCCGCTCGTGGCCCGCTCGACATTCGAGGTCATCCGCGGCACCGACGACGCCAACAGCCTTGCCGGCGATGCGCGCAGCAACGCTCTGATCGGCGCAGCGGGCGACGATGCTCTCTTCGGCGGCACCAATCGGGACTATCTGCAGGCTGATGCCGGCAACGACATTCTCGATGGCGGCGAGGGGGCCGATGGCCTTTACGGCGGCGCGGGCTTCGACACCGCTTCGTACGCCAACGCCGCGGCAGGCGTCAGCGCACATCTGTCCGCACCTGCCGCCAATAGTGGCGAGGCGCTGGGCGACAGCTACAACGCCATAGAGGCTCTGCGCGGTTCCGTCTTCGCCGACGTTCTTGGAGGCGATGCCGGTGACAATCTCGTCGACGGCGGTGCCGGTGCCGACTTCCTCACGGGCGGCTTCGGCAACGACACCTATCTGGTGGAGAACGCCGGAGATGTCGTGTCCGAGCAAGCGGGTGGCGGCAGCGATCTCGTCATCACGTCCGTCAGCTACACGTTGAGCGCCGATGTGGAAAACCTCACCGGAGCGACTTCGGCTCCGCTGGTCCTCAAGGGCAATACGATCGCCAACGTGATCAAGGGCAATATCGGCGCCGACAAACTCTATGGCGGCCTCGGGAAGGACTCCCTGACCGGCGACAAGGGCCGAGACGTCTTCGTCTTCAACACGAAAGTCGACTCCAAGAAGCTCAATGTCGACAAGGTCACCGACTTCGTCGTGAAGGACGACACGATCTGGCTCGACAACGCCGTGTTCAAACAGCTCGGCAGCGGCTCGGAGAAGAAACCCGTCCGATTGGACAAGGACTTCCTCACGCTCGGCACCAAGGCCCAGGACGCAGACGATTACCTGATCTACGACAAGAAGACCGGTAATCTCTCGTACGACGCCGACGGTTCCGGCAAGGGCGCAGCCGTTCTGGTCGCCACCTTGTCCAAGAACCTGAAGATGACCTACGCCGACTTCTACGTCGTCTGAGTTTTTGCAGAACGCCTTGCCAAGAAGTCCGGCGCTCTCCGAGAGGAGGGCGCCGGACTTGTTTCGGGATAGAGGGATGTCAGTACGTGCCGAAGCGCCAGGTCAAGTTGCCCTTGAGCGCATGAGACTGAGCACGTGAACCGATCTGGCCGCTATAGGCGACGCCGAGGCTGAATGCGTCGGACGCTTGCCAGTCGAGCCCTGCCTCGGCGACGAGCGCGCTGCGGTCGATCGGTGCGCCAGCGACTGTAAAGGCCGAGGCCCCGCCGGCAAAGGCCAGCAGCGCTTCCGGTTTGATGTCACCAAAGGCCCACCGCCAGCCGAACAGGCCGCGCAAGGTGAGCGGGACGTCGTCGCTCACGCGTGCCTCGGCGCGCATGCCGACGGTGGTGGTACCGAGGTCGTAGTCCCGGCCGTAGCCGGTGAGGGCCGCCGCTCCGCCGTTCTCGCGGAAGCTGTCGGTGCGAAGTCGAAGCGCCGAAGCTCCGATGAACGGTTCGATGGTCGCGCGCCCCAAAACGACGCGGTAGCCGGCCTCACCGAAGGCCTGAGCTGTCGAACCGTCGTAGGACGCTTTCGCCGCCTCGCCGAAACCCGGGAACATGATCGTGCGACTCGCGTCGATGCCATTCGCCGCATAGGACATCCCCAGCCGGAGGTTCAGTCCGCCCCAAGAGCCCGAGCCGTAGAGCGCGCCGAAGGTGCTCTCGTTGGAGCCCGAAGAGAGCCGGCTGTCGATGTCGAACGAGGTGCGGGTGAAGCCGCCGGCTACGCCAATCCGGAAGGTTGGATCAAGCTGCGCATCGGCGCCGATGATGAAACCGCCGGTCGAGGTTTCAAAGGAAGCCGCGTTGCCGTCGGAGCGCACATTGCTCCGCGAGCCGAACCCCTCGCCCCACAATACGAAGCTGTGGGGGGAGCCGGGCGTAGCGGCACCGAGGTGCTGGCGCAGGCGGGTGAGAATCGCGTCCCGCACCAGTCGGCCGTCTTCATAGGCCACACTCACTGCCGAAGCGTGCGCTTCGCCCGACAAGGCGGTGAAAGCCCGCCTTGCCCCAGGGATACTGGCGCCCAAAACGATATCGTAGAGGCCGTTGCCTGGCCCCAGCACCTCGACGCCGGTGGCGGTGTTGTACTGGTTGGGCGTTTGCGCCACCGAGGAGAWGGCGATCGGCTTTGGCGGAACCGGCGGATCCGGTGGAACGACCTTGCGCACCAACGTCAGGATCACCTCATCGGCGCCATACCGCAACGTCGGTGTCACGAAGGCGAACGCTCCGCCCGCGGTCCCGGAGAAGGTGCCGGTGACGCCGCCTCTGGCAGTGACGATTGTGTAGGGCACATTGGCGACGTAGCCGCGGCCCTGATCGGGCATGATGTTGACGGTGCCGCCCGACAGCGTAGCCCTTCCCGTAGCGGCGATCTTGTCGGACCTCCCGGCAGCGTCGATCTCCAACTGATAGGTCGAACCGATCGCAAAGCCGACATTGCCGGCGACTTTCAGTGTGCCGATGGAGTTGCCGGGCGCAATGGTCGAGCCGGACAGGGCCGACAGGCCGYCGACCGTGCCTGCGCCGGAGATTGTCGCCCCGTCGCCCACGTTGACGACCGACGAGGTCAGCGAGCCATTCACGGCCAGTTGCCCCGCCTGAACGAACGTGGGTCCGGTCAGCGTACTGGTGCCGGTGAGATTGAGCAGGCCGGTACCCCGTTTGGTCAGCGTCCCCGTTCCGCGGATGGCCGGAGAGAAGCTGGCGTTCGTATTCTGATCGAACACAAGCGCCCCGTTGTTGATGATTGCGCCGGTGCCAAAGCTCGCGGCGGAGCCTACCAGAGTGCCGGCATCGATCGAGGTGCCCCCGGAATAGCCGTTGGAGCCGGACAGGGTGAACGTCCCCGAGCCCTCCTTGACGAGGCGTCCCGCACCGTTCACGCGTCCGGAGAAGATCGTGCTGCCATTGTTGCCGCCCGTCGCAAGAGCCTGGCCCGCGGCGAGAGCGACGTTGCCAGACCCCGCCAAGGAGCCGACCGTCTCGCGGGCGTTGACGTTGTACGTGCCATTGACTGTGAGGTCCGTTGCATCCGGCAGCGCCGTGCCGCTCGTCGTCGTCAGCGTCGCCCGGGATCTCACCTCGGTCGAACCGCCATAGAGACCTGTGCCAGAGAAGGTTGAATCGCCGCCGAAAATCACACCGGTGCTGCCGGCAATGGTGCCGGAAAACGTGGCATCGCTGACAGAGATGAAGTCGGAATCGCTCGCGAGCGTGCCTTCTCCGCGAAGTCCCTGTACACCCCGTCCGGTCCCCCGATACGGCCCGAGGTCGAGAGTGGCGTTCCGCGCGATGGTAATGCCGTAGAAGGCAGTTCCGACAAACGCTTGAGACTCCGCCGAATCGGTCTTGGCGGTGCCACCATTGATCTCGAGCTGCGACAGGGTGTAGCTCGTTGGCGTGGAGAAAATGACCGTGCCTGTGTCCGAGGCCGTTCCAAACCGCAGGATCGAGTTCCGCCGGAGATCTCCAAGTCGAATGGACAAGGTCTGACCGCCTGCCGCCGATATCGTCCCTGTTTGTGCCTCGGCAACGTTGACGACGTTCGGCAAGGTCACAGTGCCGGCAATGTCGGAGTGCAGATGACCGCCCGACAGCGTCGCGGAACCGGTTCCGAGCGCACCGGCGTTCCGGATCTCGAGCACGCCACCTGAGATCGTCGTGCCACCGGCATAGGTGTTGGCGCCCGTGAGCGTCATTCTCCCTGCGCCGAGCTTGGTCATGCCGCCTGCGCCGGAGATGGTGCCGTTTACGGTGAGATCGGCGACGCTCGCGTCGAAGGCGACTTTGGAAGATCCATTCTCGAGCGCAATCGCATTTCCGAGCGTCAATCCCACGCTTTGCGCTGCGACGGTAGCCGCCGCATCGGCCGACAGGCGGATATCTCCGACGAGGGATGAACCGGCGAAGAGATTCAAAGTGTTTCCGGCCCCATTGAAACGGATCGCGGATCCT
>NZ_JBFUKD010000289.1:0-4431 GCF_056401005.1 Microvirga sp. P4_G7
CCCAGATGGTGCCGGTCGACAATTCCACAGGACACTCTGATGACGACCGAACTGACGCACCGTCGAGAATCAAACAGCACTCATTCCTCGCTTTCTATTCCTATTCAAGGAATGACCTGCGCGTCCTGCGTCGGCCGGGTCGAGAAGGCGTTGAAAGGATTGCCCGGCGTCGAACATGCCGCCGTGAATTTCGCAACGGAGCGAGCCGACGTCGTTCTCCACAATCCCGAGGACGCGGCCGGCGTGACAGAGGCCATCGCGGCCGCGGGTTATGCAATTCCTGAAGTGACCACCGAACTCGCTATCTCGGGAATGTCCTGTGCATCCTGCGTCTCGCGCGTGGAAAGAGCGCTGAAATCCGTTCCAGCGGTGACCGACGCATCTGTGAACTTGGCGACGGAGAGGGCGACCATCCGCCACCCATCCGGAGTCGTCGGGGTCGAGGCGCTCGAGCAAGCCGTTCGGCAAGCCGGATACGAGCCCCATCCGGTCGCGAAGGAGGGTATGGACGAGCACGCACATCATCTACGCGAAACGGACGATGGGTCTCTTCGCCGATCCTTCGTCGTCGCTGCTCTGCTGACTTTGCCGGTATTCGCGATCGAGATGGGTTCTCATCTGTACCCCGGTGTTCACGACTGGGTAATGGCGCATATCGGCCACCAGCAGAGTTGGTATCTGCAGCTCGTATTGACGACGATCGTTCTGTTCGGCCCTGGCCTTCGGTTCTACAAGATCGGCGTGCCTGCGCTGCTGCGTGGTGCGCCTGAAATGAATTCTCTCGTCGTCCTCGGGGCGAGCGCCGCGTACGCTTATTCCGTCGTTGCGACCTTCTTTCCCGCGATCCTCCCAGCAGGTACGGTCAACGTCTATTACGAGGCCGCGGCCGTCATCGTTACGTTGATCCKGCTCGGGCGCACGCTGGAGGCACGCGCCAAGGGGCGGACTTCCGATGCCATCAAACACCTTGTGGGTTTGCAGCCAAAGATCGCCCGGGTCGTGCGCGATGGCGACATTGTCGAGTTGTCGCTCGCAGACGTGCGGCCTGGCGACGTCATCCAGGTTCGTCCGGGAGACAGAGTTCCCGTCGATGGACAAGTGACTCTCGGCGCGTCTTTTGTCGATGAATCGATGATCTCGGGCGAGCCGGTGCCGGTTGAGAAGCTTCCTGGCATGCCGGTTGTCGGCGGAACGATCAACAAGAGCGGTTCATTCGATTTCCGTGCCACGAAGGTGGGGAGCGATACGCTACTCGCTCAAATTATCCGTATGGTGCAAGCGGCACAGGGTGCGAAGCTGCCGATCCAGGCGGTCGTTGACCGCGTCACGGGATGGTTTGTACCGGCCGTCATCGTCGCTGCGGTCTTGACGTTTCTTGCGTGGCTCGTCTTCGGCCCGCAACCTGCTCTGGCCTATGCGCTCGTCAACGCAGTCGCCGTGCTGATCATCGCCTGTCCGTGCGCGATGGGGCTCGCTACGCCGACATCGATCATGGTCGGCACGGGGCGTGCTGCCGAAATTGGCGTTCTTTTCCGTCAAGGCGAGGCGCTGCAGACGTTGAAGGATGTTGATGTCGTCGCCTTCGACAAGACCGGAACGCTGACACGAGGACGACCAGAGTTGACCGATCTCGTCGTCGCAGATGGGTTCGCCGAACGCGAAGTGCTTGCCATTGTGGCCGCTGTCGAGAGCAAGTCGGAGCATCCGATTGCGGAAGCGATCGTCGCGGCCGCGAAAGCGAGCAACCTGTCACTGCCGTCGATCGATCGCTTCGAGGCGGTTCCGGGATTTGGCGTCGTTGCGGAGATCGACAAACATGCGGTTCAAGTTGGTGCCGATCGGTTCATGCGAGAGCTCGGCTATGACATCGGCTCCTTTGGAGCCGATGCGGAGCGCTTGGGTCTTCAGGGCAAGAGCCCCCTCTATGCGGCAATCGATGGGAAGGTCGCTGCGATCATCGCGGTTGCGGATAGGGTCAAACCCTCGACGCTCGACGCCATTCGGGCATTACACGGGCTTGGACTGAAGACGGCTATGATCACGGGCGACAACCGCCGCACGGCCGAGGCCATCGCGCATGAGATCGGCATCGATGAAGTCGTCGCAGAAGTGCTACCGGAAGGAAAAGTCGACGCGCTGCAACGCCTTCGTCAAAGTGGACGCACGATCGCCTTCGTGGGTGACGGCATCAACGACGCACCGGCATTGGCGGCTGCCGATATCGGGCTGGCGGTTGGAACCGGAACGGACATCGCCATTGAAAGTGCCGATGTCGTCTTGATGTCGGGGGATCTTCGCGCCGTTGCCAGTGCAATCGCAATCTCCAAGGCCACGATTCGAAATGTTCACCAGAATCTCTTCTGGGCCTTCGCGTACAACGTGGCGCTGATCCCGGTTGCCGCGGGAATTCTCTATCCCATCAATGGAGCGCTGCTCTCGCCGATGGTCGCCGCGGGCGCAATGGCGCTCTCCAGCGTCTTCGTTCTGGGCAACGCTCTAAGGCTCAGGCGCTTCACGCCCGCTATTCACGACAGTGTCGCTGTGTGACGTGCGGATCAGTCATTCGGCGCGAAAGCGCAGGAGGCGCAGTGCGTTCAAGGTCACGATGGCGGTGGCGCCCGTATCGGCGAGAACCGCCATCCAAAGGCCCGTGACGCCCAGAATGCTCGTGACGAGAAAGATGCTCTTCAATCCAAGGGCGATCGCGACGTTTTGGCGGATGTTGCCCATCGTCGTACGCGACAGAAGAACGAGGTGGGCGAGATCGGTAACCCGGCTTTTGAGGAGGGCGGCATCCGCCGTTTCGAGCGCGACGTCCGTTCCGCCACCCATCGCGATGCCGACATCGGCAGCGGCAAGAGCGGGCGCATCGTTGATGCCGTCGCCGACCATTGCGACCTTGCCATGGCGCCGAAGAGACTCGATGGCATCGAGCTTTGCAGCGGGCAGAAGTTCGGCCTGCCAATCGAGCCCAAGCGAGCGAGCAATGGCCTGAGCCGTCCGCTTGTTGTCCCCGGTGAGCATCACGGGTGTCACGTCGAGCTTCTTGAGCGCCAAGAGGCCGTCGCGTGCGTCGGGGCGAGCTTCATCACGCAACGCAATCGCACCAAGAATCGTCGCCTTCGTGTCATTGAGCAGCACAGTGACGGTTTTGCCTTCGTCCTCCAGATGCACGATACGCTCCATGACGTTGCGGGGAATGGTCGCCAAACTCTCGATGTGGATCGGAGAGCCGAGAACGAAATTTTCCGACCGGATGCTGGCGCGTACGGCTTTGCCCGGTAGGGCGACGTTTGCGCTCGCCCTGGGAATCGCGACGTGCGCGGCTTGGGCGTGGTTGACGATCGCCTTTGCGAGGGGATGGCTCGATTCAACTTCAAGCGCCGCAGCAAGTGCGATGACCTCACCTTCGCTGTGTCCGTTGAGTGCGACAACGTCAGTTACGCTGGGTTTTCCTGCCGTGAGCGTTCCCGTCTTGTCGAAGGCGATGACCTTTACGCGGCCAATCGTCTCAAGAGCGTTGCCGCCTTTGATGAGAAGACCGAGCCGTGTGCCGGCGGCAAGACCGGAGGCGATCGCGGCGGGTGTCGAGAGGACCAGCGCGCAGGGACATGCGATGAGAAGCAATGCCAGCCCACGGTAGAGCCACGTGGACCAGTCGGYGCCGGTAACAATCGGCGGCGCGATGATGACGAGTGCCGCAATCGCCATGACCGCCGGTGTGTAGATCCGGCTGAACCGCTCGATGAAACGCGCGGTCGGCGCCTTCGAGGCTTGCGCTTGCTCGACGAGATGGACAATGCGCGCGATCGTGTTGTCGGCAGACGTTTTCGTCACGCGAACGCGAATAGCCCCATCAGCGTTGATCGAACCTGCGAAGACGTCGTCACCTGTGCTGCGCAAGCGTGGAACGGACTCGCCGGTGATGGGGGATTCGTCCACGCTCGTGGTTCCATCGACAATGATTCCGTCGGCCGGCACCCGATCGCCGGGCCGCACGAGCACCACATCCGCGATACGCAAAGCCGAGGCGGGAATTGCGGTGGATGCTCCATCTGCATCGACGCGAAGGGCCGTCGTGGGAATGAGCGACGATAGGGCCTTAATTCCAGTGCGCGCCTTGTTGGCGGCGACGCTTTCCAAGAGTTCGCCGACAGCAAAAAGAAAGACGACGGCGGCCGCCTCTTCCGAAGCGCCGATGAACACGGCGCCCAACGCCGCGATGCTCATCAACGTCTCGATCGAGAACGGTGAACCGGCGAAAGCGAGGATGAGTGCAGTCCGTGCAAAGGGCAACACACCGACGACGACTGCGGCCGTGAAGATCCATCCCGCATAGAGGGGCGCGATTTGGCCCGCTGCATAGGCCATTCCCATCAACAGGCCGAGGCCGACGACCAACCGCCCCTTGCGGCTCTGCCACCACCTTTG
>NZ_JBFUKD010000290.1:0-4425 GCF_056401005.1 Microvirga sp. P4_G7
GCAAAGCGCAAAAGCCGTCCGAGCGCGCCGCTCCGTCGATCGATCCGCGGTCGATGCCTGTGTGGATCAGCGAGCGCTTCGCGGAAGCCGCGGCTATGGCGCGGCGCTACGTGAGCGGAATTGGGGCGCCGATCGAAACAGGGCCGCAGCCATCGGCCGAAGCGCTGATCGTGGTGACGCCGTTCGGCGAGGATGCGACGACCGCAGCGCTGGCGGACAATCTCGATCCGACGAGGACGGTCGCGATCGATTGCTTGTTCGGTCTGGACCGTCGGCGCACATTGATGAGGACGCCCGTTACTCGACCGGCGATGCTCGATGCGGCTCACGCCTTGTTCGCGGCCGATGGCCAGCCGGCGACGTTGATCCACGACAGTCCGGGGTTCGTTGCGCAACGCATCGTCGCCTGCATCGTCAACATCGGTGCCGATATCGCGCAGCAGCGGATTGCCTCGCCCGAGGACATCGATGCGGCGGTCGAAGTGGCCTTGGGTTATCCGCGAGGCCCACTTCGCTTCGGCGACGAGCTCGGCCCGCGCCGGATCCTCGATATTCTGCAGGCATGCCATGCGTTCTACGAAGATCCGCGCTACCGGCCGAGCCCGTGGCTCAAGCGTCGTGCACGCCTCGATGTACCTCTGACGACGCCGGAAGGTTGAAGGCGCATCTTACCAATCGAGCTCGACGCCCTTCATCTGCTCGCGGGCCTTCTTGACGGTGAGTTCCGCCGCAGCGAGATCCTCGACGGCGAGGCCGAGGGACTTGAACAGCGTGATGGCGTCGGGTGAGGAACGACCCGAATGGCGCCCGGTCAATACTTCGCCCAGCTCCGCGCGCATATGGTCGGCGCGAATGGCGCCATCCGCCAAAGCGAGACGATACTCGCCGCATTCCACCTCCGCTTGCGCCCGAGAATCGACGAAGAACTCCGAAACCGAGATGAGATCGGCGCCGATCTCTCGCGCGTGCGGTTGGCTGGTTCCAACCGCGTTGATATGGCAACCGGGCTTGATCCATGCCATGTCGAGAACGGGCGTGCGCGATGAGGTGACGGTGCAGATCACGTCGGCATCGGCGACGGCCTCCTCGACGGAGCGCGCCGGTTCCGCATCGACCTGCCGGGCAAACATCTCCGACCGTTCGGCGTCGCGCGCGCCGATGACGATCCGCGCATTCGGAAGCACAAGCCGCATCGCGGCGACGTGCGTTCTGGCCTGTACACCCGTGCCGACGATGGCGATCCGCTTCGCCTGCGGCCTCGCCAGCGCGTCGGTTGCGACGGCCGACACAGCCGCGGTGCGGATCGCGGTGATGGCGGTTGCGTCCAGCATGGCCAGCAGCCTGCCCGTCTCACCATCGTTCAACAACACCGCGCCCTGGTGACTGTCCAGACCGCGGGCGTGATTGCCCGGCGCGACGATGATGTGCTTGAAGCCCCAAACGGGCGGGTCGCTTCTGCGATAGGCCGGCATCAAACCCATCAGCGACGGCGCGCCCTCGCATCGAATTTGAACGCGCGCCGGCTGCCAATACGAGCCGTCGGCGAGGCCCGACAGGACGTCTCGCATAGCTCCGATGCAGTCCTGCATCGTCAAAAGTTCGGCGACCTGCTCGCCGTTGAGGACCAACATCGTGCTCTCCAATTGTCGACTACGCCCGTTTGAGCGCGGTCACCTCGAGTTCCACTTTCATTTCAGGCATGGCGAAGCCGCAGATGATGGTGGTGTTGGTGGGGCGCGGATCGGAGAAGGTCGCGCCAAGGACCTTGGAGACGGGGATGACGTCGGCACGGTCAGCCACGTAGACGCGGACTCTGACGATGTCCTTCATGGAAGCCCCCGCCTTCTCCAATGTGCTGGAGATGGTCGCAAGGCACTGGCGCGTCTGTTCGGCTGCATCGTCTGAGATCGTGTCGGCGGCGAAATCGTAGCCCGCTGTACCGGAGACGAAGATCCATTCGCCATCGACGATCGCCCGCGAGTAGCCGGCGAGTTCTTCGAATTTCGAGCCGGAGGAGATTGCGATCCGCGCCATGGGGTTTCCTTTAAACTTGAAACAGTTCGGTTCACTATGCATAAAGATCGTGAAGCGGTCGAACAAGCGATCTCGCGGCCGTTCACAGCAAGGACGGCCATGATCGCGGGAAACGGCTTCGTGAGCAATATCTCGAACGRCACGCGTGAACATGAGCGGACCCTGTGGTGGCATACCGCAGCACCGCGGCCGACAACATTGCGTCTTCCGGACACTCTCGCCGTCGACGTCGCCGTCATCGGCGGAGGCTTTACCGGACTGACGGCCGCCTTACATCTCGCCCGTCGCGGTGCGCGAGTGGCTGTGTTGGAAGCTGAAACAATCGGCAGCGGCGCCAGCGGTTTCAACGCCGGTTTTGTCGTCCCCAACTTTGCCAAAGCCGATCCCGTCACTGTCGTGAGCAAGCTCGGCGAGGAACGCGGGCGCCGCTTGCTCGAGCTTGTCGGACACGGCGGGGAGCGAATTTTCGAAACTGCGCGCGAATACGGTATCGCGTGCGATGCGGCTCAGACCGGGTGGCTGCAACCAGCTCATTCCGAACTCCTAGGAGACGCGCTGAAGGCGCGCGCCAAGATGTGGCAGGATCTCGGGCGTTCCGTGCGCTACCTAGATGCCACTGAGACCGCGCGACTGACCGGCATATCGCACTATCGCGGCGCGCTGTTCGACCCCACAGGGGGAACGATCCACCCATTGAGTTATGCTTATGGCTTAGCAAAGGCGGCGATCGGTGCGGGAGCGCTCATCTACGAAGATTCGTCGGTCCGCACGATCGAACGAACCGGGCAGGATTGGCACCTGCATTGTTCGGGTTCCGTCGTCGCCGCTCAGCGCGTCCTGCTTTGCACCAATGCAGGACATGTGGGCGTCGCGCGCCGTCTCTATCGCGCTATCGTCCCGCTCTTCGTCTACCAGATCGCGACGAGACCTCTCCCGGCGGACGTTGTCTCGCGGTTTTCACCGGAGCGACACCCGGTTTCCGATACACGCTCGAATCTGTTCACTTATCGCCTGGATCGCGACAACCGCCTGATCAGCGGCGGCATGGCGATTTTCCCGATCAAGGCGCATCAACGCATTGGCCGCGCTATCGTCGAACGCCTTGCATCGGAATTGTCTCTGGGGTTCGTCCCGCAGATCGAACACGTCTGGCGCGGGACCGCGGCAATGACGACCGATTTCCTGCCGCATGTCTACGAATTCGGACCCGGATTCATCGGCGGCATCGGGTGTAATGGTCGCGGCGTCGCCATGACGGCAATGCTGGGAGAAGTCATGGCCGACGCGGCTCTCGGTACACCATTGGCCGATCTTCCCGTGCCGGTGGCGTCAGCGCGCCCGATTCCATTTCACACACTGGCGCAAGTAGCACCATCCTTCGCCATCGCACAGGCGCGCTGGCAGGATCGGCGTGCGCGTTAGTGCAGGTCAGACCAGGCCCATCTGCTTTCTGACGGCGCGGTTTAGATCCGCGTGCGGATCCGCCAATGCGTCGAGCACGACGGTGATATGGTCCGAATCGGGCACGACCCTATGCGACACCTCCACGCCGTCCTTTTCGAGGGCAGCTGCAAAGTCGGCGGTCTGTTGCAGGAATTCGTCCGTCTCGCGTCCGCCGACGGCAACGATCGTCGGTGCCGCGATGTCGATTTTGCGACGTAGCGGGCTGAATGCCAGGATTTCCTCGACGGTGAGCTGGAGCACATCGTTCTGAAACGATTCCGCGACCGGTGCCAGGTCATAGAGGCCGCTGATCGCCGTGCCGCCTTTGATGACGTCGGCAGGCAAACCGGCATCCTTCGTCCACGCGCGGTCGAGCAACTCCGCGACGAGGTGCCCGCCGGCCGAGTTGCCGGAAACGAAGATCCGATTCGGGTCGAGACCAAACGCTGCGCCATGTCGATGAACCCAGGCCACCGCGCGGCGGCATGACGCGACGATGTCGCCCAGCCGGACGTTCGGGATCAGCGGGTAATCGATGACGGCGAGTGCCGCGCCGAATGGGACAAAACCAGGCGCCAGGAAGCTAAACTGTGCAGCTTCCATGGAACGCCAGAAGCCGCCATGGACAAAGATGTTGACCGGCGACGGCTCCGCCCCGCTTTGGGCCGGAAAGAGATTCAAAGTCTCCTCGTCACGCGCGCCGTAGCGGATGTTTGACGTGAATTCGAAGGATGTGGCGCAGCTCTCGGCGGCCTGTGCTCGACGAGCGACGGTTTCGGCGAGATTTGTGATTGTATCGAGCGTGAATTGCGCGTCGATCTCGGCTTGCGTGCGGTCGGTCTTCATTCGGCGATCTCGGGGCGTGTGGGCGTTCGCTTCGCGCGCAGGGCGTCCGTGGCTTCTTCGTGCAGAGGAAGGCTCTGCAGGAGCGATTGCGTGCTCTTGATA
>NZ_JBFUKD010000291.1:0-4410 GCF_056401005.1 Microvirga sp. P4_G7
GGATGTGGCCGTCCTTCACCGATCGCTGCTCAAGCACGGCTTCAACGCGGCGGCGCTGCACGGCGATATGGATCAGCACGCGCGTATGGCTGCACTCGACAGCTTCCGGGCTGGCGAAACGACCATTCTCGTAGCGAGTGACGTTGCAGCGCGCGGCCTCGATATTCCGGCCGTCAGCCACGTCTTCAACTATGACGCGCCCCATCACGCCGAAGATTATGTGCACCGCATCGGTCGCACTGGTCGGGCCGGCCGGGCCGGAGCGTCTTTCACCCTCGTCACACGCAAGGACGAGAAGTCGATCGCCGCCGTCGAGAAGCTGATCGAAACCAAGATCGAATGGGCGGGACCGACACTGGCTGACCTTCCAGCGTCCGAGGAGCGTCCGTCCCGAGGGCGCGAGCGTGGTCGTGACAAAGGGCGTGCCGGTGGCCGAGGACGCAGAAGCGAAGGCCGTGCCCCCCGCGAGGCCGAGGCTACCGCCGACCGCGAACCGCCGAGCGCCGCCACCGCCGAACCGCGGCAGAGCGAACGGCGGCCGAGAAACGACCGCCCCCGCGACGAGCGGCCGCGAGAAGAACGGGTTAGAGAAGAGCGACCCCGGGAGGAAAGACCTCGGGAGGAACGTCCGAGGGAAGATCGTCCGAGGGAGGATCGTTCGAGGGAAGATCGTTCGAACCACCACCAACACGCTGCGCCGCAGGCGCGGCATAACGACCGCAGGCGCGATCGCGACGACAACGATCCGCCGGTCGTGGGTCTCGGCGATCACGTTCCCGCCTTCCTGATGCGGCCCGTCTCCGCGAAGAAGGCGAAATAAGGTAGGTTGGCGGACGGCGTCTCGACCGTCCGCCCATCGTCAACCGGAGAGATCAATGGCCACCCGCCAAGTCGCTGTCATTGTTGGCAGCCTTCGCAAAGAATCCTTCAGCCGCAAGATCGCCAACGCCCTCGCAGACCTCGCCCCCGAACAGCTGAAACTCGAATTCGTCGAGATCGGTCAGCTACCTCTTTACAATCAGGATCTTGACGCCGCGCCGTCAGAAGCGTGGGTCGCATTCCGGCAACGCGTGAGGGCGGCCGACGCGGTGCTGTTCGTCACTCCGGAATACAACCGTTCTATGCCGGGCGTTCTGAAGAACGCGATCGACGTCGCCTCGCGGCCCTATGGGCAAAGCGCTTGGGATGGGAAGCCTGGTGCCGTGGTCAGCGTGTCTCCAGGTGCAATCGGCGCCTTCGGCGCGAACCACCATCTGCGCCAATCTCTGGTGTTCCTCAACGTGCCTGCGATGCAGCAGCCGGAGGCCTATGTGGGCAATGTCGCGAGCTTGCTCGATGACAGCGGAAAACTCGTCAATGACGGCACTCGCAACTTCCTGGGTAAGTTCATGACGTCGTTTGCAGCGTGGATCGAAGCCAACGCGAAGAAGTGATCTCAGCGCGCAGCGCGCTTGCCGGATGGCTTTTGCGCTGCACGCTTTGACGGCTTTGCGGATTTCGCCCGGAGGGCCGCGGCGACGGCGAGCTTGGCGAGCGAGGCAGCCTCGTCGACATCATCGAAGGCTGAGGTCGGCATGAGCCAGTAGCTCATCACGACGACCTTTCCATCCCGCCCCGCATAGCCGAACGGACGCGAACCAAGGTCGCGAAACACGCCCTCGCTCTCCGCGTCCGCCTTAAGGTACAGATCGCCGTTCGCCTCGAGAGCGAACATCACATCCTCGTGATAGATGCCCAGCCCGCCGAACATGCGGCGGATGCGAACGGGACCGACAGCGCGAAAGACATCGCTGATATCGTCGGCGCTCCAGGTTATTGGACTTTCTCCAACGCTTCCGGATCTGCGGGAGTAATGGCGATGGATTCGCCGCACCCGCAAGCGGACGTCTGGTTCGGATTGTTGAACACGAACTGGGACGACATCTTGCTGGTCTGAAAGTCCATTTCCGTTCCGAGAAGAAACAGGACCGCCTTCGGGTCGATCAGGACTTTTACGCCCTTGTCTTCAAGGATCTCGTCGAGGGGGCTGACGTTCTCGGCATATTCCATGACATAGGACATGCCGGCGCAGCCGCCGTTCTTCACGCCGACGCGAACACCGACGATCGGGCGTTCGGCCTTCGCGATGATGGTCTTGACGCGGTCGGCTGCCGCATCGGTCAAGGTCATGACCTTGAATCCCGGTAGTGCCATGGTTCTCTCCTGACGGCCGGGTTCAAGGCCCGGGCAGAACGAGGATCGTTTCTGGACTCTAAAATAGGCATCCTTACGACAAAGGTCGAGATTAATTCCCTTCCTGCAACCGCTTTTTGGTTGACGAGTCGGCCATTTTTCCAATGTTTACGGTGAGGCTTGGCCGAAGGCGCGATCCGCGAAAGTGGAGGCTGCGCTTTCACAGCCGATCACACGCCGTTCATCGAAGAGACACGGGGTTTCGCATCCCGGACCCAGCACCTGGAGAACTGATGCCGCACCATACCCCGTTGATCTCGACCATCGTCGTCGGTCTCGTGCTGGCTTTCGMTCTCGGCGCCCTCGCCCATCGCATCCGCATTTCGCCTCTCGTCGGATATCTCCTCGCGGGCGTCCTCGTCGGCCCCTTCACGCCGGGATACGTGGCCGATCAGGGCCTCGCCAATCAACTGGCTGAAATCGGCGTCATTCTGTTGATGTTCGGCGTCGGGCTGCATTTTTCTTTCAAGGACCTGCTGTCCGTGAAGGCGATCGCGGTCCCGGGAGCGATCGCGCAGATCGCCGTGGCGACCGCGCTGGGCATGGGTCTCGCCTGGTTCCTTGGCTGGTCGATCGCCGCGGGATTGGTGTTCGGCCTTGCGCTGTCCGTGGCGAGTACCGTCGTTCTTCTCCGCGCGTTGCAGGAACGACGCCTTGTCGAAACGGAGCGCGGTCACATCGCCGTCGGTTGGCTCATCGTCGAAGATCTCGCGATGGTGCTCACCCTGGTTCTTTTGCCGGTGATCGCCAATCTGCTGAAAAATCCCTCCGGCGACCTACTCGCCCTCGCCTATCCCGTGTTGATCACGCTCGGAAAGGTCGGGGCTTTCGTCGCTTTGATGCTGATCGTCGGCCGACGCGTCATTCCTTGGATCCTGCATTTCGTTGCGCATACGGGTTCGCGCGAGTTGTTTCGACTCTCGGTGCTCGCGATCGCRCTCGGCGTCGCGTACGGCGCTGCGACCCTGTTCGGCGTGTCGTTCGCGCTCGGTGCCTTTTTCGCCGGCATGATCCTGAGCGAATCGGAACTGAGCCATCGCGCGGCTTCGGAATCCCTCCCGCTGCGCGACGCCTTCGCGGTGCTGTTCTTCGTTTCGGTCGGAATGCTGTTCGACCCCTACATCATCGTGAGGGACTTTGGGCCGGTTCTCGCGACGTTCCTGATCATCGTGGTCGGCAAGTCACTGGCGGCACTCGCGATCGTCCAGCTGTTTGGCCATCCGCGGCTGACCGCCCTCACCATCGCGGCGAGCCTTGCGCAGATCGGCGAGTTCTCGTTCATCCTGATCGGCCTCGGCGTCGATCTCGAGATGCTGCCCGAGCGCGGACGCGACCTTGTCCTCGCCGGCGCCATCCTGTCGATCCTGGTCAATCCGTTCCTGTTCAGCCTGCTCGATTTCTGGGCCAAGAAGAACACCCTGCCGCCTGATCTCGACAGCGAGCTGGTTGAGGAGGCACCAGCCAAACTGGAAGAGCCGCGCCACACGACGTCTTTGACGAACCATGTCGTGCTCGTCGGTCACGGTCGCGTCGGCAAGTTCATCAGCAAGAAGCTCCATGCCGCCCAAGTTCCGTTCCTCGTCATCGAAAACAACGATGACAAGGCGGCCCATCTTCAACAGGAAGGGATTGAGACGATCGCAGGAAATGCCGCGAGCCCCTCAGTCGCGGCAGCGGCCAACATCTCTTCGGCGCGCTGCCTCCTCGTCGCCATCCCGGACGCCTTCGAGAGCGGACAGGTGGTCGAACAGGCGCGCGCCATCAATCCGAGCTTGCCGATCATCGCCCGTGCCCATTCGGACGCGGAATCGGCGCATCTTCTCAAGTACGGTGCGTCGAGCATCATTCTCGGCGAGCGGGAAGTGGCGAAAGCCATGATCGGCAGCATTCCGTCGGGCGACGATGCTTCAGGCAACCCGGAACCGGCCGCTGCCTGAATTGGCGCGACCTGGACAATTCTTCGAGACGGCGCGGATGCACTCTTCAGAGTCTAGTCGGGAGGGCCGTCTCGAAGGACGAGGTCGGACGCAATCTCACCACATGTCGAGGCCGACGCGGGCCTCGTCGGACATGCGGCTCTGATCCCACGGAGGATCGAAAACCATCGTGACCTTGCAGCTTTGAACGCCCTGGACGGCGCTGACGGCGTTCTCGACCCAACCCGGCATCTCGCCGGCG
>NZ_JBFUKD010000292.1:0-4398 GCF_056401005.1 Microvirga sp. P4_G7
GCGTTGGGAAAGAGCCTCGGTCAACTCCGGACCTACCAGCTCCTCGATGAGCTTCTTGAATTTTCCTCGAAGATTTACCTCGTCGACCGTCAAATATCCGGGCTTTGATATGTCTGGAAAATCTCATGGCACGGGCTCCCTCGCGTGACGAGGTTGAACAGATCGCATCGACAGCCGCGAGCGAGGCGGCGAAGGAAGCCGCGAGGGAAACCATCGTGCAGTTCTTCGAGACCGTCGGTGTCGATCCGACGGACAAGGCGAATCTGCGAAAAGATTTCGCCTCGCTGCGATCATCCCGCGAACTCAAGGACGCGATGGTGAGGCATGGGCTACTGGCCGCAACCGGCCTTCTTGTGGCGGCGGCCGCAACATCCTTCTGGCTGATGGTGAAGGGAGGGGCGCGATGACACGGTCCAAGGTGGTTGCCGTCGCCGGGATCTGGCTCGTTGCCGGGTTCCTCGGTCTCGGCCTCTTTTACTTCGTCACGCCACAAATCGAGGCGCGTGTCGCGCCCGTGTTGGAAGACCAGACCATCGAAGCCGTCGAGCGCGAACCCGGACGCGTTTGCTGGGTGTGGTCCTGGAACAAGGTCAGGTACGCGCAGCCCATCGTCGTGGCGTGGTCGATCGTGGTCGACGGGACCGCCGTGGAGTATCCGGCTGTCGTCGAACGCCGCCGGGACGGGCAGATGGTCCGTAACCCGCGGGCCTCGGCCCTTGGACCGGGTCGCAACGAACTATGCGCGCCAATCCCCGCTGAGCTCGATCGGGTGAAGAGCCTCACGATCCGAGGRCAGGCYAAYTACGCGGTGCCTCATGGATTGTGGACCTTGTGGCAAGAGCTGCCGTCGGTTGCTGTGCCGTCGCTTCCTCCGTGATCTGCGCGCTGGCGTCCTGCGCGGATAGCGGCCTCCGTTGCCCTCCTCGGCCTGTGCCCGGGAGGGTTTTTGTTTGCCTATAGCCGGGACGCGAATTGACTTCCTGTTTCTTCTCAGCGGTACGAAGCGGGCTCAGCGTTTCCAATGCGTGGAGCGCGTCGAGTCGAAGCTTTGCTCGACCGAAAGTCCAACTGACGAGCCTTCTAGGCAGATTCTGCGACATGAGGGCGCGACCCCTCAATTGTTTGCCTCCAAACGGAGCCTCCCCCTTCGTTCACATGGCGAAGTGTTGCCCCTACGCGCTAGGTGATCCCAACGAAACAACTGCAATGTTGGGAGAGTACGATGGCCATTACGGCATGGGGACAGGTGTTCCAAGTGCATCAGGCTTCGTTTGGCAAGCAAGATGAAAGTCAGATAACCGCCCTGAAAGATCGAGGCTTCGTTTCTGTTTGGCGAGACGCTGATGACAATGGCGGCAAGTCCAGCATAAAGGCGCAGATTTTCAACGGGGACGGTACGCCTCGAGGCGCGGAATTCATTGCGAGCTTGGATGACGGTCCAAACCATTCAAGTCTTTATCCTGAGGTTACTGTTCTCCAGAACGGCGAGATCATCATCGCTTACTCCGCCGACAACGCGTCTGGTGGCACTGTGAGGGTCGGTGCGTTTAGCCCAACCGGGGAAGCACTGGGCGCTCAAATAACACTCTCAGATAATAGCACCAACGCGGGGAATTTTGAGTTCACAGCACTTTCTGACGGGCGGTTGATGGTTGCCTATGAGGAGGGAAATATCGGCCCGATCTCTAGCGTGGCTAGTGTCAGGGACGGCAGACTTGCCTGGGGAGAAAGTTTTTTTGACGGTCAGAATGTTCTCGCTCTCGGTTCGCTCGACAACGACCGCTTCGCTCAAATCACCCAGGATGCGATTGGTTATTTGATCTCCGTTCGGTCGGCGGCGGGTGAAGTGATTTCACCACCAGTTCGCGCTCACACTACGACAGACGCAATTGAAGCATACCCTGCTCTTACGCGACTCACGGACGGGCGTCTCGCGTTTGCATTCATCAAAAAGGGTTCCGATGACGAAGTTCGAGTCCAGTTGTTGGACTCCAACGGAACCCTGATCGGTACTGACATCCTTGCTGACACCGGCCGTTTGCTCGAGGCTGTAACCGTTGATGAATTGCCAAACGGGGGCTTTGCCGTCAGCTCTACCAACTTTAGCGGCACTAGGACTGATCTCCGTATCAAACTCTACGATTCCGGTGGCAATCGAACCGGCGAACACGTGATAGAAGATGTGTGGGTCTCTAATGAACCTGCTCTCACGGTCCTCGCCGATGGACGTATCGTCGTGTCCTGGGATAAATTGGACCTTAATGGTGACGTGAACATCTATTCACAAGTCCTCGATCCACGCACAGAACGTGTCGTCACCAAGGGTTCCGCTTTCAACGATCAGTATTTTGGCACCCAGTTCGGGGATTCGCTCGCGGGTGCTGGCGGTTCGGATAAGTTGAAGGGCGAAGCTGGCAATGACATTCTCGACGGCGGCGCAGGGGACGATATCCTAACCGGGGGCGCAGGAAATGACGCCCTGGCCGGCGGCGCCGGCAGTAATACGGCAATCTTTAGCGGCAATAAGGTGGATTATACGATTACCCGCGCCGTCGATGGGAAATGGGTTATTACCGACACGGTGGCCGACCGCGATGGCACGGATACGCTCTCGGACATTCGCCTTCTCAAGTTTGCTGATACCTCATCTGTGACGGAGAACACCGCCCCCTCGGCCGCCAAACTCTCGCAGACTCAGGTTTCCGAGACGGCGCCGATCAATGAGGCGATCGCCACCCTGTCGGCCACTGATCCCGAGGGCGATAAAATTAGCTACGAACTCGCCTCCGACGGTCCGTTTGCCGTGCGCGGCGACAAGCTCATCCTCACCGGGCCGCTCGATTACGAGAAGCGCACGTCCTACGCCCTGAAGGTCACAGCCATCGACGAATACGGCGCGCGTTCCGAAACCACGGTTCAAGTATCAGTTCTCAATGTCATCGAGGCCAACGCGTTGCGTATCGATGGCACCCGGGCTGCGGATTATCTCGCTGGCGAGAACGGCAACGACACCATCTATGGCGCTGCTGGGAACGACGCACTCAATGGCTTTGGCGGCAACGATCGCCTTTATGGCGGGCTCGGCAAGGACAAGCTCGCTGGAGAGATCGGCAAGGACGTCTTTGTGTTCAAGGAGAAGGCCGACGCTCGGAAGACCCATGTCGACAAGATCATCGACTTCAACGTGAAGGACGACACGATCTGGCTCGACAACGCGGTGTTCAAAAAGCTTGGCTCACGCGGTTCTGAATCCAAACCCGCTGCTCTCAAAAGCGGATACTTCAAGGTCGGCTCGGCCGCGACGGATGCCAACGACTACATCATCTACGACAAGAAAAAGGGCATCCTGTACTACGATGCAGATGGCAATGGCGCGGGCAAGGCGTTGCAGATCGCCACGCTCTCGAAGAACCTCAAGATGACCTACAAGGACTTCTTCGTCATCTGATCAGCCGCGGATTTCTCTACTACCGCACATGCGGCATTTGCGTCATCCCGGAAGCTTTTTTGTGCTTGAGTTCGGAGGCGGCTCAAGTGTCCGTGTCAGCGGTTCTCGGTGCGACAATCGCAGCAGGAACGGGTGAAGCGGCCTTGCATTGTTTATGTGTGCAGGAGAGCATGGACTGACAGAAGAGACCTTCTTGATCGCCCCTCCCCGACGACCCCCGGGGAGGGGCATTTGCTTTGCAGCCCGGGTCTGCTCGGCGGTGCTGGGAAGCTTGACAAGGCTGATGCCCAGACGCCAGCCGAATTTTCCCGCGAAGATCCTCCAAATTGCCCACCGACGGGCCTATTAATTGCGGCGATTGCTGTATGTAGCTAAGCCTTTTGACCGCTTGCCCGGCACAGCCTTAAGAAGCACGATCGCACGTCACTTAGAAGAGGAGGGGAATTTGACCGCGGACAATGAGCTATTAGAGAAAGCTCTAAACGAACTTGGCAGATTGAAAAGCTCTGCCGATGACCCGACGCGATTTGTTTCGCTGCTTTACTCGTCTGCACTTGATGAGTGGGCAGGGCGCCTTCACATGAATCGAATGGAGCTCAACAAACTCGTACGTTCGAGAGGGGCATAAAGGCGTCCAACGGTCATGAGGAAGGGCAAAATACCAGGCCACTGACTTTCTAAAGTCGCCTGGCTTCGGTGGGAACGTTGATTGTTATTTGGCACCCGGGATCAAGTTCCTTTCGAGTGATCGATCCACCGAGTTGTTGTACCAGCAACTCAGTCAATCTCGTTCCAAGCCCACCATGCGGCTCGCTTGGAAACCCCACGCCGTCATCTTCAACAACTAGCTTCAGGCCATTGGCTCCCTGACCAAGTCTCACAGAAATGGTGCCACCCATTTCGTTGGGAAACGCGTACTTCATTGCGTTTGTGACCAGTTCATTGACGAG
>NZ_JBFUKD010000293.1:0-4381 GCF_056401005.1 Microvirga sp. P4_G7
GTCTCTGGCCCGCGCTGTACGCTTGCGTTCTGAGCATGCTGGCACTCAATTTCTTTTTCCTTCCGCCTATCCAGACATTTACGATCGCCGATCCCGAGAACGTGGTCGCCCTGTTCTTTTTTCTTGTCGTCGCCGTCATCGCAAGCAATCTCGCCGCACGCGTCAGAAGCCAGGCGATCGTTGCGCGTCAGCGCGCCAACACGACGGAAGATTTGTACCTGTTTAGCCGTAAGCTCACGAGTGTGGGTACGATCGACGACCTTCTTTGGGCGACTGCCTACCAGATCGCGTCGATGCTCAAGGTCCGCGTCGTCATCTTGATGCCTGAAGCGGGAGCCCTGGAGATGAAAGCGGGATATCCGCCAGAGGATCATCTCGATGATGCTGACCTGGCTGCCGCAAAATGGGCATTCGAGCGTGATCGGGAAGCCGGTCGTGGAGCCGACACGCTTCCCGGCGCCAAGCGTCTGTTCATACCGATGCGCACGAGTACCGGACCGGTTGGAGTCGTCGGAATCGATAGCGACAAGCCGGGAATTCTTCTTACTCCTGAACAGCACCGTCTTATCCATTCGTTGGCTGATCAGGCGGCATTGGCTGCAGAGCGAATACATCTCGTGGCGGATGTCGATCGCGCCCGCCTAGCAGCCGAGGCTGACCGGCTCCGGTCCGCTCTTCTGACTTCGATTTCCCATGACCTCAAGACGCCCCTGGCGGCGATTATCGGCGCCGCGGGGACACTAAAGAGTTACTCCGCAAATCTCGACGAAGACGTAAAGGCCGACCTCCTTGGCTCCGTTCAGGATGAGGCTGAACGCCTCAATCGATTCATCGCCAATCTCCTTGACATGACGCGGCTCGAATCCGGTGCAATCGCGCCGAACAGCGGATTGCATGACGTGAGCGACGTACTCGGTGCAGCACTGCACCGCGCCGCGAAGGTTTTGGCCGGGCACAACATCGATTTGCAGATCGAAGCCGATCTTCCGATGGTTCGTATCGATGCGGTCCTGTTCGAGCAGGTCCTGTTCAACTTGCTCGACAACGCAGCAAAATACGCTCCTCTGGGAACGACCATTCAGGTGAAAAGTTGGGAAGATTCAGGCTTCGTCACAGTTCAAGTTCTGGACCAAGGCGACGGAATTCCGGGCAATGATCTCGAACGAATATTCGACAAGTTCTATCGCGCCAGCAAAGGCGATAGCGTGAGAGCGGGGACGGGTCTGGGGCTTCCCATCTGCCGCGGCTTTATCGAGGCCATGAACGGGAGTATCGTGGCCGGCAATCGCACGGATCAGCTGGGCGCGATCTTTACTATTTTGCTGCCCGTCCCAAACCAAGTCGAGACGATGGAAGACGCCGCATGAGTGCCGCTCCGATTCTCGTGCTCGTCGTCGATGATGAGCCGCCGATTAGACGACTCCTGCGCGCCGGCCTCGGTACGCAAGGTTACGAAGTGGTGGAGGCAGGAAGTGTTCAGGAAGCGCTCGAGGCAATATCCCGGCGCGTGCCCGATGTCGTATTGCTCGATCTAGGATTACCTGATCGAAATGGGATGGAACTGCTGGCGCAGCTGCGCGAAACGGGAGCCGATTTTCCGATCGTCATCGTCTCCAGTCGCACCGACGAATCCGGCATCGTCCAAGCGCTCGAACTCGGCGCCGACGACTACGTGACGAAACCTTTCGGGATGAAAGAGGTCGTCGCGCGTCTTCGTGTCGCCATACGACATCGGCTCCAGCAGCAGGGCGAGCGACCGATCTTTCGTGTAGACGGATTGAGCGTTGACCTCGTTCGCCGGATCGTCACGGTCCGCGACCACGAGGTGAAGCTCTCGCCGCGAGAGTATGAAATCTTGCGTGTACTCGTTCAGCACGCCGGGAAGGTCCTGACGCATCGCTTTATTATCCGTGAGGTTTGGGGCGGCATCGCCGATATCCAGAATCTGCGCGTTCATATCCGGCAGCTCCGCCAGAAGATCGAAACCGACCCGGAGCAGCCGAGTTATGTGCTGACCGAAACCGGAGTCGGCTATCGCCTGCAGGCGCCCGACTAGACGGCGGCACACGTCTTTCACACAAGGAGCCGTGGTACGCCATGGACATCTCGGAGTTTCTGCGACGCGAGAGCGTCGTGACCGATCTGCGCGCTGCGAACAAGGACGCGTTGTTGCGTGAGCTGTCATCACGGGCGGCGGCGGCTCTCTTGCTCGATGCGGGAATGATCGCGACGGCGCTGATCGCTAGGGAGAATCTTGGATCGACGGGCATGGGTGGAGGAATTGCCTTTCCCCACGCCCGGCTTCCCTCGATCGCCGAGCCATTCGGGATGCTGGCCCGTCTTAGACGACCCATCGAATTTGGATCGGTTGACGGGATGCCGGTCGATATATTCTTCCTGCTTCTTCTTCCGCTCTCGTCTGAAGGAGGCGGACATCTCAATGCGCTCGCCTGCGCGGCGCGTCGCTTGCGATTCCACGGTCTTGCCGAGACGATCCGTCGGACGTCGAATGCAGCCTCGATTTTCGACCTCGTCACTTCAACGGACGAGTGCTCCACCTGACAATTCTACCTCGCGTGCGCTGTGGCGCCATCTCGCGTGCACCATCGAGAATTTTCAGAAAGTCGGGTCAAAATCGGGATCACGGATGGAGTTGCCGTTCGCAACCAGTAGCAGGGTAGGGGCACGCGTACCGCGCGATCGCGACTTTCATTGTGACCATCGAGCTGCCACTGTTTAGGCCGTCATGTTTAGAAACCTAAGTCCCTTTCCCCTTGGACTGCTCACAGTCGCGCTTCTCGCCTTCGGCCTCGACGCGGTCGCTCAGAGCCAACCGCACGGTGGATCGCGAGAGGTGTCCGTCAATCGCCCGTCTGGACCAGGCGACGTGTATTCAAGAATCCCCGCGAAGGACGAACTGGGGCGGGATCAGCTTTCGATGTTCCTGGCGTGGAATCCGGACCCGGTGGGAAACCACGATGCCAACCTCCGGGCCATCCACCCTACGCTGGCGAAGGTGGTGCGTAAGGCACAAGCCGATAATCCGGAACTGCACTTTGTCGTTGGTTCGGGTAAGCGGGACCAAAATGTGCAACGCAAGGCGGTTGTCTGGGGATGGTCGAGGACGTCGGACAGCCCGCACCGGTCGGGCAGGGCAGCGGACTTGTGGCCGCTCGACCCGGAGGGACGCGTCTCCTTTGATGCGAGAACGCAGAACCGGATCGCCGCCGCGTTGAAAAAGGCGGCTACGGAATTGGGCGTATCGATCCGCTGGGGCGGCCATTTCCAAGGTTTCAGGGACATGGACCGCTCGCACTTCGAGCTCGCGCAGCCGTAACCGCGATTGGCGTTACCGCGGTCGATGATTTCGATCCATGACGGATGCGTATCGATCGTTTCACATTCTGAAGWTGCGACAAGAGGGGAAGAACCTTCGATCTCCCCCTCCCGTCGGTGATTTCAGATCAAGAACAGCCGGTCGTCGATCCACAGGTGTCGCACTTCAAGCACGTCCCGTTCCGCACGAGCGTGAAGTTCGCGCATTCCGGGCACGACTCGCCGACATAGCCCTTCATTTTCGCTTCAGCTCGCTTGTCGGCGACCGTCGTACCGGGTGCCGAGAAGGCGAGTTTGGCAATTTCGGCTTCGCCGACGATCTCGTGCTGCAGTTCGCTCTTGAGAGCGGCCGCGCCGGATGTGGCGAGGGCTACTGCTGGGGCTGCGGCGCGTGCAATGGCGGCGCCGCCGGGGATCAGCATCAGGCGATCGGAATTGCCGCGTACGAAGCCCTTGGAGATGTAGGGCGTGGCAGTGGCGGCTTCCGGCGCCTTCGATTGAGCCTCGCCCTGGCCGATGGTGGTGGGGCCGACTTCAGACGGATCCACGTGAGCGAGATCGTTGCGCGACAGATACGACACGGCGAGTTCGCGGAACACGTAGTCGAGGATCGATGTGGCGCTCTTGATCCGCTCGTTGCCCTGCACGAAGCCTGCCGGCTCGAAGCGGGTGAAGGTGAAGGCTTCCACGTACTCTTCCAGCGGCACGCCGTATTGCAGGCCGAGCGAGATCGCGATGGCGAAGTTGTTCATCATCGCACGGAAGGCGGCACCCTCCTTGTGCATGTCGATGAAGATCTCGCCGAGGCGGCCGTCGTCGTACTCGCCGGTGCGCAAGTAGACCTTGTGTCCGCCCACAACCGCCTTCTGGGTATAGCCCTTGCGGCGATCCGGCATCTTCTCGCGGTCACGAATGCGCTCGATGCGCTCGATCACCTTTTCGACGATCTTCTCCGACAGCTGCGCGGCTTTCGCTGCAGCGGGGAGTGCGACCAACGCTTCGACGGCGTCTTCCGCATCTTCGTCTTCATCGGCGATGAGCGCGG
>NZ_JBFUKD010000294.1:0-4380 GCF_056401005.1 Microvirga sp. P4_G7
GCGCGGGTTCGAGCCGTCGCCCTTGTCCGGGAAAATATGCGGGCCGAGCAGTTCGTTGAGCGCATCCAGAACTTCGGTCGTGCGCAGTTCTTTCGTGCCCGCAATAGCGGCGGAGAAATCTTTCCAGAAATCCCGCATCACTTGCTTCCAATCGATCTCGTGATTGGAGACACGATCGAGCTGCTCTTCGAGATCGGCCGTGAAGTCGTATTCCACGTATTTGCGGAAGAAGCTTTCCAGGAACGCGATGACGATACGGCCCTTGTCCTCGGGAACAAGGCGCTTCTTGTCGATGCGCACGTATTCGCGATCGCGAAGAACCTGAAGCACGGCGGCGTAGGTTGACGGGCGGCCGATGCCGAGCTCTTCCATGCGCTTGACGAGACTCGCTTCGGAAAAGCGCGGCGGCGGTTCGGTGAAGTGCTGCGTGGCCGCGATGCGGCGGCGCTCCAGGGAATCGTTCGCCTTCATCGGCGGCAGGCGTCCCTCGTCCTCGTCGCCCTCGTCGTCCTTGCCCTCTTGGTAGAGCGTCAGGAAGCCGTCGAACTTGATCACCTGACCGGTGGCACGCAGGTCGAGCCTGCGCGGGCCGACGACCGCCGCGATGTCGGCGGTGGTGCGCTCGAGTTCGGCCGATTCCATCTGGCTCGCGATCGTGCGGATCCAGATCAACTCGTACAGTCGCGCCTGTTCAGGCTCGAGATATTTCGCGACGTATTTCGGCAGGCGGCTCATGTCCGTCGGACGCACGGCTTCGTGCGCTTCCTGCGCATTCTTCGCCTTGGTGGTGTACTTGCGCGGAACACCCGGGACGTAACGGTCGCCGTATTCCTTGCCGATCACCCGGCGCGCGGCCTGCACAGCTTCCGGCGCCATGTCGACGCCGTCGGTTCGCATGTAGGTGATGAGACCGACCGTCTCTCCGCCGATATCCACGCCTTCATAGAGGCGCTGCGCCACACGCATGGTCTGCGCAGGTGCGAGGCCGAGTTTGCGGGACGCTTCCTGCTGAAGGGTCGAGGTGGTGAACGGCGGATACGGGTGGCGCTTGGCGGGCTTCGCTTCGATAGTCGCAACCGTGAACGTCGCGAGTTCGAGGTCGCGCTTGAAAGCCTCGGCTTCATCGCCCTTGCCGATATCGAGGCTGGTGATCTTTTTCCCGTCGGCGCCGACGAGACGAGCATCGAAGATACCGCCGTCCTTCGTCGCGAGCGTGGCGATCAGCGACCAATATTCCCGCGCCCGGAACGTCTCGATTTCGAGTTCGCGATCGCAGACCAAACGAAGCGCGACCGATTGGACGCGGCCGGCCGAACGAGCGCCGGGCAATTTGCGCCAGAGAACCGGCGACAGGTTGAATCCCACGAGATAATCGAGGGCGCGGCGCGCCATATAGGCGTCGACCAGGGCCTGATCGATCTCGCGCGGTTGGCGCAAGGCCGTCTGAACGGCATCCTTCGTGATCGCATTGAAGGTCACGCGCTCGATCGGAAGGCCCTTGAGTGCCTTCTTTTCGCGCAGCGCCTCGACCACGTGCCAAGAAATGGCTTCGCCTTCGCGATCCGGATCGGTCGCGAGAATGAGCTTGTCGGCACCCTTCAAGGCCTTGGCGATGTCCGACAGGCGCTTCGAGCCCCGGTCTTCCAACTGCCAAACCATGCGGAAATCATCATCCGGGTCGACCGAGCCGTCTTTCGCCGGCAGATCGCGGATGTGACCGAAGGAGGCCAGGACCTCGTAGTCCTTGCCGAGATATTTGTTGATCGTCTTAGCCTTTGCGGGCGACTCGACGACGACGACTTTCATGAACGTATTCCTGGCAAGTAGTCGCGAAAACGGGGTGCTGTCGCGACGACAAGAACGACAGTCAGCCCCGACTGCCACAGGGTGCGGATAAGTGGTGGATGATCGTCGACAAGTCAAATCGGACTTGGCCGAGCTCCCCCTATGTGGGCGATAAAGCCCGGTTCAGCAAGGGTTTGACCGTGTGCCCGAGCACATTCGCGCCGGGCATGAGGGCAGGCTTGGCAAGCCGCGTCGCTGCGTAAGTCTCGGCAATTTCCCCGGGCGCGGCCTCGATCAAGGCTGCCGCGGCGGCCAGCGAGAAGAGGCGATCGGCGACGAAGCGTGATCGTGCTTCGGCATCGGAGGCGCGAAGGGATTTCTGGATGAGATCCGCCGTTTCGGGCACGCCTGGAAGCGTCCAGGCTTCGCCTGCCACTTGCTCCAGCACGGACATGGCGGCGTCTGGCTCCCGTTCAGCCGCTCGCAGGATGTCGAGCGCAATGACGTTGCCGGACCCCTCCCAGATCGCATTGACGGGCGCCTCGCGGTAGAGCCTGGGCAGGGGACTCTCCTCGACGTAGCCGTTGCCGCCGAGACACTCCATGGCCTCGTAGATGAGGCGGGGAGCGGCCTTGCAGCTTCCGAACTTGGCCGCGGGCGTAATGATCCTCGCGCGTGCGGCTTCGCTTTCATCGGACGCCGCGCCGTCGAAACTGCGGGCGAGGCGCATGGTGAGCGCAGTCATCGCCTCGACGTCGAGGGCGATATCGGCGAGCACGCTCTGCATGGCGGGTTGGTCGATCAGCTTGCGCTGGAAAACGCTTCGGTGCCGCGCATGGTGTACGGCGTGCGCCAGCGCCATGCGGACGAGGCCGGACGAGGCGACGGCGCAATCGAGACGGGTGAGTTGCACCATATTGATGATGGTGCGAACGCCCTTGCCCTCCTCGCCGATGCGCCAGGCGAAGGCATCGTTGAATTCCACCTCCGAAGAAGCGTTCGAGCGATTGCCGAGCTTGTCCTTGAGGCGCTGGAAATGCAGGGCGTTGACGCTGCCGTCAGGGCGATAGCGCGGAAGAAGAAGGCAGGTCAGCCCGCCGGGTGCCTGGGCGAGTACGAGAAACGCGTCCGACATGGGCGCGGACATGAACCACTTGTGGCCGCTGAGGCGATATTCGTCGTTCCCGGCGTGGTCGGCGCGGGTCGTATTGGCGCGAACGTCGGTGCCGCCCTGTTTCTCGGTCATGCCCATCCCGAGCGTCACCGAAGACTTTTCCCAGAATGGCCGAAAACTCGGGTCGTAGGACCGTGAGCGGATCCTCGGCAGCCACTCCTGGAGGTGATCCGGGGCGGCGGCAAGCGCCGCAACCGAAGCATGTGTCATCGTCATCGGACAGACATGCCCGCTCTCGACGCCCGCGATCGTGTACAAACGTGCCGCCCTGGCGAGGTGACCCTGCGCCATGGGTGGTTCCGGCGCGCTTTCCTCCCACGTCGAGGCGTGAAGGCCGTCGCCCATGCTCATGCGCATCAGCGCGTGGTAGGCCGGGTGGAATTCGACCATGTCGAGGCGAAAGCCGCGAGGATCGTGAGTGTGGAGTTTCGGCGGATTCTCGTTTGCCAATCGGCCGAGTTCGAACCGGTCCGCAGCTCCCCAACCCGTTCCGAAATCGCTCATTGCGTCTTGCGCGTCGACGCCACCAGCCTTCAAGGCGTCGATCAACGGTTGGTTGGACAGCACGAGGTTGATGTCCCCCAACGGGGGACTCTGATTGATCACCTCATGGGGATCGGTTGTTCGGGATGAGGGCATTGTGCACTCCGGGCATCGTTCCAGGAGTTATATGGCGGCGTCGCCGCAGGCCGAGGGCCTTACGCATGACGAGACTTCACTTGCCGCTGAACTCGACTCCGCCTATAGCCAGTCACTTAAGATGAGCGCATCGCACCCCCCGTTTTTTCCCCATCGTCATTTGCTCGGAATCGAGGGGCTTTCCCCTCTCGATATCAAGGCGTTGCTCGATCTCGCTGACAAGCAGGTCGAGGTCAGTCGTCAGATCGAGAAGAAGAAATCGACCCTCCGCGGCCGGACGCAGATCAATCTCTTTTTCGAGCCTTCCACCCGCACGCAATCGTCCTTCGAGATCGCCGGCAAGCGCCTCGGCGCCGATGTCATGAACATGTCGGTGGCGTCGTCGTCGGTGAAGAAGGGTGAAACGCTGATCGACACCGCCGCGACGCTCAACGCCATGCGGCCGGATCTTATCATCGTCCGGCATCATGCCGCCGGCGCTGTGAACCTTCTGGCGCAGAAGGTCGATTGCTCGGTCGTCAACGCCGGCGACGGCGCGCATGAGCATCCGACGCAAGCGTTGCTCGACGCGCTGACCATCCGCCGCAACAAGGGACGGCTCGAGGGCCTAACGGTCGCGATCTGCGGTGACATCCTGCATTCCCGCGTCGCGCGTTCGAACATGATCCTGCTCGCGGCGATGGGCGCGTTCGTGCGGCTCGTCGCTCCTTCGACTTTGCTGCCGCCGGGGATCGATCGGCTCGGTTTCGAGATGCACACGGACATGCGGCGCGGCCTTCGGG
>NZ_JBFUKD010000295.1:0-4350 GCF_056401005.1 Microvirga sp. P4_G7
CTATCTATGCCGTGGAAGTCGAACCATCCGGCCGAAGCGACAAGATCGAGGTTGGCGGGAACGCGGACATTCGCGGCGGAACGGTGCAGGTCAATGCTGGATCCGGCCAATACGGCGCCAACACGACGTATCGGATCCTCGAGGCGGGCGGCCGCGTCAACGGACGTTTCGACAACGCGGTATCGAATTTGATCTTCCTCGACCCGAGCCTGAGCTACGACAGTCGGGCGGTGTCGCTGACACTGTCACGCAATGCAACGGGCTTCGCTTCGCTTGCGGTCTCGACCAACCAGTTCGGGACAGCGACGGCAATCGAGGCTCTTGGCCCCGGCAATCGGGTCTACGACGCGGTGCTCAACCAGGACCGGAATGGAGCCCGTGTCGCCTTCGACGCTCTCTCAGGTGAGGTCCACGGATCGATGACGACCAGTGCGTATGCACAGGCCAGCATCCTTCAGGGCGCATTGCTCGAACGAATGCGCAGTCTTCCGTCAATGACCTACGTTCATGCGGCCTACGCGGCTGATGTTCCGGGGAAAGTACCTGCGCCGGTCGCCGTGCCCTTCGACACTCGCCGCTTTGCCTTCTGGGGCGAGGGCATCGGCTCCTGGGGCAGGATCCGTACGGATCGCAACGCTGCGTCGATGGATCTGTCAACGGGAGGATTCATCATCGGTGCCGAAGCAAGCACGGACTCAGCTACACGCTTTGGTGTCGCTGCGGGGTTCATCCGGTCATCCATCGACGTGGATGCGAGGCTATCGTCCGGTTCCAACGAAACCGTGTTCGCGGCTCTCTACGGCTCGACAAGTTGGGATGCTTTGCATCTCCGCCTCGGCGCAACCTATGCCCATCATGACTTCGACACGACCCGCCGCGTATCCTTCCCGGGGTTTGCGGACTCGCTGACGACGTCTTATGGCGGCGCGACGCTGATGGCCTTTGGCGAAGTCGGGTACCGGATGTCATTTGGCGGGGCGTACGTGGAACCGATTATCGGAGCTTCGGTGTTGCGCGTCGCGTCGGATCGCTTCATCGAGAACGGCGGGCCCGCGGCACTTGCGGGCGGCACCGGCGATAACGTGCTTGGCACGACGACCCTCGGAATGCGGGGCGAGTTCAGGGTTGCCGAGGATGTTCCACTCAGCGTTCGCGGAATGCTCGGTTGGCGACGTGCTTATGGGGATATTTCACCCTCGGCGCAGCTATCCTTCGCGAGCAGCCTAGCTCCGTTCTCGATCGAAGGGGTCCCGCTTGATCGAAACACGCTCGTTGCGGAGGCGGGGCTCGACTGGCAGGTCAGCAAAGACATCGTCGTCGGCGCTTCCTACCAGGGGCAGATCGGAGCGCGTGCGCAGGAACATGCATTGARAGGTAACTTCGTCCTGAAGTTCTAGCATGATACCGCCTCGCTCGATCGCAGACGATGCCGAAGGGCAGGGCCAATGGAAACCGGCGCCAAAGCAGCAAGCCATCGCGAAGCCCTTATCCTTGCAAAAGCGGAGATCCAGGCGGGTCTGGATTGACCGTTGTGGCAGTGCCAATCATCGCAGAGCGCCTAATCTTTTCCCGCTACCCATGCGTGCTTCACCAGAAACGGCGGACCGGAAGGATTGCTCGATGTTTACGAAGTGCGATCCGCTTCGATGGCCGCGCTCATCGCCGAGGAATGCCGCTGGTGGCCGGTCGCCGAGGTACCGTCGAATGCCAAACAGGAGGAACAGATGTGCCGCCTTCTTGCCCTTTCAGTCGCTGTATCGTGCTTCCTCCTACAAGGACCGCCCGACGCGCGCGCCGCGGACGCAGAGTTCAAATGCCCGGTCGCCATGCCGCTTTCGTCTTCCGCGGCAAGTACCGGTCTCGCTCAGCGTCTTTCGGACAGGACCGAGCTTGAAGATCCTGCGCGACTCGATGATCTCATCGTCCAATTACGCGCAGGCGGGATGAGCAACCCGTTCGTCGTCGACCACCTCGCATTTTCTTACTGCTCGTCCATCGTTGGAAATTCGGCATTGTCTGTTCAGGCGAAGACGGCGCTGATGCGGCAGTTCCTCTCACGCGTGACACGGCAAGTCTACCTGAGCAACGATGTGACCTCGATCGTTCTCGATGTGACTGTTACGCCCAACCTTGTGGCGCGCATCGACGACGCAGCGACCAAGGTCGGACAATCGAGAGAAGCCTGGATCGTAGAGGCCATCCAGGCGAGGTTGCCGAAGGTACCGTAGGCGTCGTTCCAAACTCCCGCACGCGATGGATGGTGCGATTGAATCCCTGCAACAGAGTCGCAGTCACTTGCGGTAGTCTGTTGCACGGCCGTGGCCCGTCTCACGTCTACGCCGGCCACGACCCTAACACTTCGGTTCTGTCACAGGCCACGAGCGTATTGCTCGCGGGGTCCCCACCTCCAGTGGCATGACCTCTCTCGAAAATGGTGGCAAGCGGGAATCGGTCTCGGGTGTAGGCGTGCGCGTCCCATCCGGACACCCGGGCAGTGCGTCTATGGTGATATGGATCCGTTCCTCCGCCTTGGCGCCGTTGTACGCGGATCGGCCACCTGTGCAGCCCCAGTCGGCCCTTATGAATTTCTTATACTAACGGGCTTCTTCCCCTCTCGAAACCTCATGCGGTTTTCTGCATCTCCATCTTCAGTGCTCGCTTTCTTGGAGACATTGAGATGGACATCGTCATGCTCACCCTCGGGATCACGTTCTTCGGCCTCGCCGTCGCCTACACCGCCGCCTGCGCGCGGCTTTGAGGAGTTCGTCATGCTCCTCGACTACACGCTCGCCGGGTTCGTGACCGCCGGACTACTTCTCTATCTCACCTACGCTCTCGTTCGGCCTGAGCGGTTCTAAAAGGGCATCCTCCATGACCATCAATGGCTGGATTCAAATCCTCGTTTTCTGCGGGGTCGTCATCGCGCTCGTGAAGCCACTCGGTTGGTATATGACGCGGGTCTTCAAGGGCGAGCGCACGATCCTCTCTGCCGTTCTCCGTCCTGTCGAGAACGCCCTCTACAAAGTCGCAGGGACCGGTGAGGGGGAAGAACAGAGCTGGCTGAGCTATACGCTGGCGATGCTGATGTTCAATCTCATCGGTTTTATCGCTCTATACGGTTTGCAGCGTCTTCAGGCTTCCTTGCCGCTCAATCCGATGGACATGAGTGCTGTCGCGCCTGACCTGGCGTTCAACACCGCCGTCAGCTTCATCACGAACACCAACTGGCAGAACTACGGCGGCGAGAGCACGATGTCTTATCTCGTGCAGATGGCCGGCTTGACGACCCAGAATTTCGTGTCCGCCGCAACAGGAATAGCGCTCGCCGTCGCACTGATCCGTGGCTTCTCACGGGCCTCGGCAAAGAACATCGGCAATTTCTGGGCCGATATGACGCGCGCGACGCTCTATGTGCTTCTTCCGCTCTGCGTCGTGTTGACAATTGTCTACGTTGCACGCGGCGTTCCGCAGACACTCGCGCCCTATGTGAATGCAACGACGCTGGAAGGCGCGAAGCAGACCATCGCGGTCGGACCCGTCGCCTCACAGCTTGCGATCAAGATGCTCGGGACGAATGGCGGTGGTTTCTTCAACGCCAATTCKGCGCATCCGTTCGAGAATCCTGACGCACTCGTCAACTTCATCCAGATGGTCTCCATTTTTGCGATTGGCGCAGCCTTGACGAATGTGTTCGGTCGCATGGTGGGTGACCAACGTCAGGGTTGGGCGATCCTCGGCGCGATGGGGATATTGTTCATCGTCGGCGTCGGTGTGGCCTATTGGGCCGAGGCTGGCGGCAATCCGCTGATCCACGCTCTTGGAATCGATGGCGGGAACATGGAGGGTAAAGAGGTCCGCTTCGGCACTGCCTTATCAGCGTTGTTCGCAGTCGTTACGACAGCGGCGAGCTGCGGCGCAGTCAACGCGATGCACTCGAGCTTCATGCCGCTTGGTGGGCTGATCCCGCTCATCAACATGGAGTTGGGGGAGGTCGTCATCGGCGGCGTCGGTGCAGGCCTCTACGGCATGCTGCTGTTCGTGATCCTGACGATGTTCGTTGCCGGCCTCATGGTGGGACGTACGCCGGAATATCTGGGCRAGAAGATAGAGGCGAAGGAAGTCAAGATGGCGATCCTTGCGATCTTGTGCCTGCCTCTCGCCATGCTCGGGTTTACCGCCGTCGCCGTCGTCATCCCGACTGGGCTCACCTCGATCGGAAATCCTGGGCCGCACGGTTTCTCCGAAGTGCTCTACGCCTACGTATCGGGGGCCGCGAACAACGGCTCCGCTTTCGGCAGCCTCTCTGGAAATACTTTCTGGTACAATTTGACGATCGGTGCAGCCATGTTG
>NZ_JBFUKD010000296.1:0-4344 GCF_056401005.1 Microvirga sp. P4_G7
GTCGGTCCGCAGCATCTCCGCCCTTGAACAGATCATTGCCGATCGAGCCGAGTGTGAATTCCGTCGCCAGATCAGTCAGCGAAATCGTCAGATCCTTGGTGAAGGTTGCACCCGCGCTGTCAGCGACTTGGACTTTGACAACATACGAGCGGGTCTGTTCGAAATCGAGCAAGAAGCCGTTATCGACCTGCAGCTGGCCCGCTTCAATCTTGAAGCGCCCACCCGCGCTGTCCACCAACGTGTACTTGAAGCCAACCGTATCATCGGGGTCAACAGCCGAGAACGCACCGATGACGGTGCCCGTCGCGGCCAATTCCTGCACGCTGTACCCAGTGAGCATTACATCGGTAGGCGCTCTATTCTGATGCGGCGCGGCATCGTCGTTGAGAATAGTGCCCGATGCGACGCCGGTACCGATGCTTGCGTTCTGGCCGTTCGCGAGCGTGATCGTAAAGCCCTCGTCGCCCTCGATATCCACATCACCCTTCACTTGGATGGTGATCGTTTTCGTGGTCTCACCGGCGGCGAAAACCACCGTTCCGGTCGAAACCTCGACATCGGTCGTGGATGCCGGGTTGGCGCCGGCTCCTCCAAGCAGCCAATCGACAGTCGACAGGCCGACGCTGCTGGACCGAGTCACAGTGAATGTGAACGCGGTGGTGCCGCCGTTACCTTCCGCCTTGGCCGCATCCGTCGCGGCGATCGAGACGACAGGTACGCCCGGAGTATTGTCGTCATTGACGATCGTGCCATCGGCCGTCGCGACGGTGACCGTTCCGTTCACTGCACCAGAGAGCGTGACGCCGAAGGTCTCGTTGCCCTCGACGACGGTATCGCCGAGAACCTTGACCGTGATCGTCTTCGACGTTTCCCCATTGAGGAAATTGACCGTCCCGCTCGTGTTGGCGAAATCCCCAGCATTCGCCGTGGCGCCACCGCCGAAGTTGATGCCCCAATTGACACTCGACTCGCCTGCACCTGAGCTCCGCGTCACAGTGAAGGTGAAATCAGTCGTACCGGCGTCACCTTCGGCCTTCGCGGCGTCCGCTGCCACGATCTGTATGGTCGGCGCGTTGGCCGCGGCGATTGTAACGACGCGATCGACGGTCGGCCCGACGAGCGCACCGTCATAAGCTTGAATTTTTAGGGTCTTATCACCAACGTCACCCGCGACGACCGCGCGCGTCGTCGTGATCTGCCCCGTTGTGGCATTGATCTGGAAGAGTCCGCTTCCGTCCGTCGTCGTTCCGGTATCGGAAAACCGATAACTGTTGTTGCGGAAGCCGGCCGTAGTATCCGGATCGACCGCCGATGCCAAGACAACCTGCGCATTTGCGCCGGTCACCCCCGCCTGGACGGATCCGGGATTACTAAAGCCTATGCCCGTTGCTGCTTCGTTTACGTCCGCAAGATTGATGGTGACATCCTGCGTCGTCGATTGGCCCGTTCCATTGGTATCCGTCGCAGTCACCGCGATCGAATAGCTTGCAGTGCCCTCAAAATTGAGTGCAGCTCCATTCTTTACGGTTATCGCTCCAGTGACCGCATCGATGACAAAGTTGGCGTTGTTCGCAATCGAATAGCGCAGGCCAGCTGTTCCACCGTCGTCGTTCGCCGTGACTGTACCGACAGCAGCGCCGCCGTTGGCATTCTCATTGACGGTGCCGCCGGATTGGAAGCGAATATTGCTCGGAGGCTGATTGGCCAGCCCAGAAACCGTGAAACTATAGTCGACCGACGGCCCGACGAGCGCGCCGTCATAGGCTTGGACTTTTAGCGTTTTCTGACCCGCGTCTCCTGCAAGAACCGCGCGCGTCGTCGTGATCTGTCCCGTCGTGGCGTTGATCTGGAAAAGTCCGCTGCCGTCCGTGGTCGTCCCCGTATCGGCGAACCGATAGCTATTGTTCCGGAAGCCGGCCGCGGTATCGGGATCGACAGCCGACGCGACAACAACCTGCGAATTTGCGCCGGTCACTCCAGCTTCAACGGATTGGACGCCATTGAATCCCACACCCGTCGCCGCCTCGTTCACATCGACGAGGGTGATGGTGACATTTTGCGTTGTCGATAGGCCCGTTCCATTGGTATCCGTCGCCGTCACCGCGATCGAGTAGCTTGCAGTGCCCTCAAAATTGAGTGCCGCTCCATTCTTTACGGTTATCGCTCCGGTGACCGCGTCGATGACAAAGTTGCTGTTGTTCGCGATCGAGTAGCGAAGGCCGGATGTACCGCCGTCGTCGTTCGCTGTGACCGTGCCGACGGCTGCGCCGCTGCCGGCATTCTCATTGACGGTGCCGCCGGATTGGAAGCGAATATTGCTCGGAGGCTGGTTGGACGGTCCTGCGATCGTAAACGTGTAGTCGATCGCCGGCCCCGAGAGCACTCCGTCATAGGCAATGACTTTCAGCGTTTTCTGACCCGCGTCTCCTGCAACAACTGCCCGCGTTGTCGTGATCTGACCCGTCGCGGAGTCAATATGAAAGAGCCCACTGGAATCGGTGGTCGTACCGCTGTCGGCAAACTTGTAAAGGTTGTTCTTGAAACTCGCCTTTGTGTCGGGGTCAACAGCAGTGGCCAGGACGACCTGCGAATTCTGGCCCGTCGCGCCGGCTTGGATCACCTGGGCGTTGGTGTAGCTGACGCCTGTCRCAGCCTCGTTCACGTCCGCGATCGTGAACGTGAGCTCCTTTACCGTCGACAAGCCCGTTCCATTGGTGTCCGTCGCCGTCACGTCGAGGGAGATGGTCGATCCCGCTTCGAAGTTGAGAGTAGCACCAGCCTTGACCGTGACCACTCCGGTCGTCGCATCGATGGCGAAATTGCTGTTGTTCTCGATCGAGTAGCGAAGTCCGGCTGCCCCGCCGTCATCGGTTGCAGCGATGGTGGCGACTGACGTACCCGACGACGCGTTCTCGTTGACCGTTCCGCCACTCGCGATGCGAACGTCGGTCGGCGCGTTGTTGCCGGGCCCCTCCGGCAGATCGTTCAGGTATACGTCGAAGACGCCCTGATGCACCATCTGAGTTCCGACCAGGAACTTGAAGGTAATCTGGTCGTGGATTCCAAGATACGCATCGTCTTCGAAGTCGAACAGCGTATTACCGCCGCTCTTGACGCGAAGAAAATAGCCGTTGGTCTTGTCACCGATGACTTCGTAGCGACCGTCGACATCGCGAAGAACCTGGATCGTGAAACTACCAGCCGTGCTTTCCCATCCGCGAATTCGCCCAACCACGGTGCCCGAGGCGATATTCTCGTTGATATAAACGCTCCCCGATGTCGGGCCTGGCTTGGCACCGTTGTCGGTGTTGATGGGTTCGAGGGTAAGATTGACTGCCATGATTGCCTCTAAGTGATAACTGCGACGAGAGAAGGACGCTTCTCTTGAGCGCCCTCATTCCCGTTCAAACGATGAAAAAGGTGGTGTTGGTGATGCTGGGTTTGTTGCTGATCGTTGCAAACAGAACCGCGGCTGCTGCGCCGTTGCCGTCGCGGTCGTAATAGATCGAACCTGTCGTCTGATCGTAGATGATCCTGTCGTCGGCATCGTGCGCCGCCGTACCAGTCCAGAACGCGTCGGCGGAAAGAATCTTTCCGACATCTGATTCCGCGAACACAGTGAATGCAGATCTGGCCAGCTCGATCCGGTCGATCAACTCGCCCCCGACCGCGACTTCGAAATCGGCGATCGTGTCCTTATTGGTGCTGGTCAGGCGCGAGTCGAACAGGAATACGTCTTCTCCCGTTCCACCAGTCAGGCGGTCCGCTTCCGTTCCGCCGCTCAACGTGTCGTTGCCACCGCCTCCATTGAGACGATCCTTACCGGCGCCGCCCCTGATCAGATCATTGGCGTCCGATCCCGTCACGTTTTCGAGCAGAACATTTTCCACACCGATGGTGAAAGTCTCTTCCGTCGAGCCGCCCTTGTTGTCGCTGACGCGCACTTTGATGGTGAATTCCGGCGCCTGTTCGTAGTCTATCTTCGCGCTGTCTTTTACCTTGAGTTCCGCGCCATCGAGCCAGACCCGCCCACCGCCGTTGTCCAGCAACGTGTAGGTCAAAGGATCGCCATCGTCGTCCTCGGCCGTAAACTGGCCAATCGCAAGGTCCGCCGTCAGGTGTTCACGCACGAAGCTATCCGAGAACTTGATGTTCTTCGGATCGCGATTGCCACCTTCCGGCAGATTGTTCACGTCGATCCGGAAGCTTTCAAGATAGGAAGCACCCTTATCGTCGGTAACCGAGATCATGACCTCGTGGAACTGCTTTGCCTCATAGTCGAGCAGCGCAGGATTGTTCACTTCGAGACGCCACGTTCCGTCCGTGTTGTGGACGATCTTGAAG
>NZ_JBFUKD010000297.1:0-4342 GCF_056401005.1 Microvirga sp. P4_G7
GCGCTTTGCCGTCCTGATAATCGTAAAACCCGCGACCCGACTTTCGGCCGAAAAGGCCCGCCGCTACGCGCTGAGCGCTGATGACGGCGGGGCGATAGCGTGGTTCCTCATAGTACTGACGATAGATCGATTCCATGACGGGATGGGAAACATCCAAACCGGTCAGGTCGAACAACTCGAAAGGTCCAAGGCGAAAGCCGACACTGTCCGTCATGATCCGGTCGATGTCCGCAAAGCCTGCGATGCCCTCCGAGATGATCCGCAACGCTTCAGTGCCGAACGCGCGCCCGGCGTGATTGACGAGGAAGCCCGGCGTATCGCTCGTTCGGATCGGGCGATGCCCCATGCGGCGTGCAATTGCTTCCAGGCTCGCGAGTGTGCCGTCCTCCGTCAGAACGCCGCCGATCACTTCGACGAGACGCATCAGGGGTACGGGATTGAAGAAGTGAAACCCGGCAATCCGCCCAGGCCTTGCGGCCTTCGCTGCGATGCTGGTCACCGAAAGGGACGACGTGTTCGTTGCAAGGATGCAAGCATCGTCGACGACGCCCTCCAGCTCCGCAATGACCTGATGCTTGATGTCCAGCTTCTCGACGACCGCCTCGATCACCACATGGCAACCGGCGAACGATGAATAGGAGGTCGCGAGATCGACTTCGGCGCCGCGCATGCGAGCGATGGCCGCCGCAGCATCGTCAAGGGAAATCGCACCCTTGGTTGCTTTGCGACGGATCATGTCGGCGCAGAAAGACAATGCTTCGGCGACCGCATCCGGACGCATGTCGCCGATGACGACCTGCATTCCGGCTTCGGCCGCGATCTGCGCGATGCCGCGTCCCATGACACCCGCACCGACGATGCCGATCGTCAGATCGGGCCATTGAGCATCCACGGTCATATCAGCGTCCTTTGAAGTTCGGCGCGCGCTTTTCAAGGAAGGCTTGCATTCCCTCCTTCTGGTCCGCTGTTCCGAACATCAGTTGGAACGCGCTTCTTTCGAGACCAAGAGCGGATTCGAGCGGCAGGTCGGCTCCCTGGAGAACCAGCTCCTTGATCCTTCTAGCCGCGAGCGGGGGCATCACCGCGATGCTTCGCGCCATTTCCAGGGCGCGATCAAGGACGTCGGCGTCCGGTACGACATCGGTCACCAGGCCCATCGCTTCCGCATCGCGCGCCGACAGGAAATCGCCTGTCAAAAGGATCTTCATCGCTTTGAACTTGCCGACAGCGCGCACGAGCCGTTGCGTGCCACCGGCGCCGGGAAGGATCCCCAGCTTGATCTCAGGTTGACCGAAGCGCGCGCTTTCGCCCGCAATGATGATGTCGGCGTGCATCGCCAACTCGCATCCGCCGCCCAGCGCCAAACCACTGACAGCGGCGATAAGCGGTTTAGGAAAGTCTTTGATCGGGGCCCAGTTGCGTTCGTTTGCCCGCAACATCATGTCGATGGGATGAGCGTCCGCCATCGCCTTGATGTCGGCGCCGGCGACAAACACCTTGTCGCTGCCTGTCAGCACAGCGCAACGCACGCTTTCATCTGAAGCGAGTTCGGTGAAGGCGTGCGCCAGACCTTCGCGGATGGGCACGTTGAGAGCATTGCGCGCCTCCGGGCGATCGATGCGGATCAACGCCACATGATCAGGACGCCGCTCAACCTGAACTTCCATCGACAGGTCTCCCCATTGCGAAGACGGACGGCGCGAAAGCGTCTACTTCGCGCTTTGAACGATTGCAGTCGCTTCAATCTCGAGGCGGGCTTCCTTCTCGACCAGTCGCGTCACCTGCACAAGAGCCATCGCCGGGTAGTGCGTCCCCAGCACAGCGCGGTAGGCGCGGCCGAGTTCGCGCAGATCGGCGAGGTATTCCTCGATATCCACCACATACCAGGTCAACCGGGCGATGTGGCGCGGACCGGCGCCGCCTTCAGCCAGAATGGCGCAGATGTTTTCGAGCGCCTGCTTTGCCTGTGCAACGAATCCTTCCGGGAAGACGCCGGCGGCATCCCAGCCGACGATGCCGCCTGTGAGAACGATCCTGCCCTCTCCCATCATGCCGTTCGCGTATCCCCTCGGCACGGGCCAGTTCTTGGGATGAAGGGTTTCGGGTCCGTCGTCGACGATCGGTCCGAGATGGGATCCTGTGGCGGCGGTCACTGGCAATGCTCCTGGTAACGCTCGACGGCCGCCCGAATGTCATCGGGAAGCGGAATTGAACGATGGGTTTCTAGCGAAGTCGTCACGATGACGAGACGAGCGACGAGAACGGGTTCCCGGTCTCGGTGTGCATGAACATGAAGCGTGAGCGAAGTCCGCCCGATTCGGTGCACGACGACCGCGAACGACAGCCGATCGCCCATCATGCTCGGCTTCGAGAAATCGGCGTTGGCGCTCACGTAGCCGAGCCCGATACGTCGCCTTCCGATGACATCGTGGTAGTCGATCCCGAGCGACGCGCCGAACCAGTCCTCGATTACACCGTTGATGATGTCGAAATAGCGCGCGAAGTAGACGATACCGGCGGGATCGCAATGGGAGAAGCGAACGGCCGCGTTYGTCCGCCAGGCGCGCTCGCTCGGTGGAGGAATGACGCCCGTCGCGCGTGACGACTCATCCATGACGAGCCTCCCTCATCGCGAGGCCTGCTTCGCAGGCGCTTGCATCGCGGACAGGTTTTTCAACATCTCGCGCGCGATGACGATCTTCTGCACTTCGGTCGCACCTTCGTAGATCCGCAGCGCCCGAATGTCGCGATACAGTTCCTCGACCTTGACGCCCTTCTTGACGCCGAGGCCACCGAAGATTTGCACGGCTTTGTCGATGACGCTCTGCGCCGATTCCGTCGCATGCATCTTGGCCATTGCAGCCTCACGGGTCACCCGATCGGCTCCCTGATCCTTCGTCCATGCGGCACGGTAGACAAGGAGAGACGAGGTATCGACGGCAGTCGCCATCTCCGCCAGAGCAGCCTGCGTCAACTGCAGATCGGACAAAGGAGCGCCGAACAGATGACGCGAAGAGGCATGCTTCAGGGCTTCATCGAGCGCGCGGCGGGCAAAGCCGAGCGAGGCCGCGCCAACGGTGGAACGAAACACGTCGAGCGTCGCCATGGCGACCTTGAACCCTTCACCGGGAGCGCCGAGGCGCTGCGTCAGGGGCACGCGGCAATTATCGAAACGCAGGGTTGCCAAGGGATGGGGTGCGATGACGTCGATGCGTTCCTCGATGATCAGGCCAGGTGTATCGGCATCGACGACGAACGCCGACAATCCGCGCGCCCCGGGAGCCTCGCCGGTGCGGACGAACACCACATAGTGATCGGCGATGCCCCCGTTCGAGATCCAGGTCTTCACGCCGTCGATGCGCACATGATCCGAACCATCCGGCGTCGCGCTCGTGCTCATGGCAGCGACGTCCGAGCCCGCTTCAGGCTCCGACAGGGCGAAGGCTGCGAGTGCGTCACCGCGCGCCACGGGAGGCAAATAGCGCTGCTTCAAGGCTTCAGAGCCAAACAGCGTGATCGGCCCTGTTCCGAGCCCCTGCATGGCGAATGCAAAATCGGCGAGTCCGTCCTGATAGGCGAGAGTCTCGCGGGCCAAGCACAGAGTGCGCACATCGTAGGAGGGATAGAGACCGCCATAGGCTTCCGGGACAGCGGCTCTCAGCCACCCGGCCTCACCGAGCGTCCGCACAAGCCGGCGGCAGGACGCATCAGCATCGTGATGGTCGACGAGCGCATGTATTTCGGTCTTGGCCCAGGCGTCGAGCTCCGTCGCGAAATGGCGGTGACGCTCCTCGAAGAATGGCCAGGCCAGAAAGCTCGCATCAATCACATCAATCTCCCTGGAAGATCGGCTTTTCTTTGGCGGCGAAGGCGCGATAGGCGCGGGCGAAATCTTCCGTCGTCATACACAAGGCCTGTGCAACCGCTTCGGCCTCGATGGCTTCCTCGACGGACATCGCCCATTCCATCGCCAGCATGCGCTTTGTCATGGCGTTGGCGTAGGTTGGCCCGCTGCTGATCGTTCGCGCGAGTGCTTGTGCTTCGGACGCCAGATCCTCGGCGTCGACGATCCGGCTGAAGAAGCCCCAGCGCTCACCCTCGTCCGCGCTCATGAAGCGACCGGTATACAGCAATTCGGATGCGCGACCTTGGCCGACGATGCGCGGAAGAATGGCGCAAGCGCCCATGTCGCATCCCGCGAGGCCAACCTTGTTGAACAAAAATCCCACCTTGGCGCCGGGAGCGGCAAGACGCARATCGGATGCCATGGCGACGATGGCACCAGCACCGGCACAAATGCCTTCCACGGCCGCGATAATGGGCTGGGGAGCGGCACGCATCG
>NZ_JBFUKD010000298.1:0-4337 GCF_056401005.1 Microvirga sp. P4_G7
CGTCTCGAAGCCTTGGCGCACGCGGCGGAAACCCTGATGGGCAAGTTCCGCGACGGCCAAGCGGTCACGACGGAAGCTGTCACGCTCATTCTGGCGACGCTCGACCGGATCAAGGATATTCTCGGCGAACTGGAGCGTCTCGGTTCCGAGCCGGAAGGGTCCGATCGCGATCTGATCGATCGCCTCGAGGCGATGGCGACCGACGACGCACCGGCGAAACCGGAACCTGCGATCGAAACGGTGGGGACGCTCAGTTATCAGGTGCTCGAACGGACGCTGCGCCCCGGCGAGGTTTCCCTCGACGACCTCGAGCGTGCCTTTCGCGAAACGCCCGGACCGCAAACGCCAAAACCGGCTCCCGCCGTCACGCCTCCTATTGTCGCTTCCAATCCGGCACCCGTCACGTCGACGACGAAGGCCGACGCCGGCCCTGCGCCAGAAGCGATTGAAGCTGTTGAGGCAGCGGTGGCGAAAGTGCAGACCATCCGCGTCAATGTCGATACGCTCGAGCACTTGATGACGATGGTGTCCGAGCTGGTTCTCACTCGTAATCAATTGCTCGAAATCTCCCGTCGCGTCGACGATCACAGCTACAAGGTGCCACTACAGCGTCTTTCGCATGTGACGGCCGAGCTGCAGGAAGGCGTCATGAAGACGCGCATGCAGCCGATCGGCAACGCATGGCAGAAGCTGCCGCGTGTGGTGCGCGATCTCTCGGCCGAACTGTCGAAGAAGATCGATCTCGTCATGCAGGGGGCCGACACCGAACTCGACCGGCAGGTCCTGGAGGTGATCAAGGATCCGCTGACGCACATGGTGCGCAACTCCGCCGATCACGGCATCGAGGCGCCCCTCGAACGCAAGGTCGCTGGCAAATCCGAGCGCGGATCAATTCGCCTCAACGCCTACCACGAGGGCGGGACGATCACGATCGAGATCGCCGACGATGGACGCGGTCTGAACTTCGCGGCCATCCGCAAGAAGGCCGTCGAGCGCGGCGTCGCGAGCGAAGCGGATGTGGAGCGCATGAGTGAGGCGCAGATCGCCAAGTTCATTTTCCATCCCGGCTTCTCGACCGCCAAGGCCGTCACCTCCGTGTCTGGCCGCGGTGTCGGCATGGATGTGGTGAAGACCAATATCGAGCTGATCGGCGGTACGGTGGAAATCCGCTCCGAGCAGGGGCGCGGCACGACGTTCACGATCAAGATTCCGCTGACGCTCGCCATCGTCGCGGCGCTCATCGTGTCGTCGAAGGACCAGCGCTTCGCCATTCCGCAGGTCGCCGTGTTGGAGCTGGTGCGCGTTACGCCGGGTTCCGAACACTCAATCGAACGCATCAACGGCACGCCGGTTCTGCGTTTGCGCGAACGCCTGCTGCCRATCGTTCCTCTGTCCAAGGTGCTCGGCTTGAGCGGCGAAGCGAATGCGGACGAAGGCTTCGTGGTCGTCACGCAAGTGGGGCGCCAGCGCTTCGGCATTCTCGTCGATGGTGTGTTCCATACGGAGGAAATCGTCGTCAAGCCGATGTCCTCGAAGCTGCGGCATATCCAACTGTTCTCCGGAAATACGATCCTCGGCGATGGCGCCGTTGTCTTGATCGTCGATCCGAATGGCCTTGCGCGCATGGTCGGCTCCGCCGGCGACGATGGTCAGTTCCAGGGCGACGAAATGCCTGAGCAGGACAGCAATATCGCGAACGATCTTACGACGCTTCTCGTTTTCCGCGGCGGCAGTGAGAGTCTGAAAGCGGTACCGTTGTCGCTCGTGACCCGCCTCGAAGAGATCGATGCGGCCACCATCGAATGGCTGGGAGGACGTCCGCTCGTGCAATATCGCGGTCGTCTCATGCCGCTCGTCGCTTCGGACGAGTCGCTCGAGATCAAACGCGAAGGCATACAGGCTCTTGTGGTGTTCTCGGACGGCGAATTGTCCATGGGTCTCGCCGTGGAAGAGATTGTCGATATCGTCGACGATCTCTTGGAAATCGAACTCGTTGCCGATCGCTCCGATCTCATCGGTTCGGCCGTGGTCAGGGGACGCGCGACGGAGATCGTCAACGTCGCGCATTATCTGCCGCTTGTGCACGACGCCTGGATGCGGTCGACCTCGGGCAACGGCGTGAACGGCTCCCAAGCTGTTCTGTTGGTCGATGGCTCCGCGTTCTTCCGCGACATGCTGACACCGGTGCTGCGCGCATCGGGCTACAAGGTCTACGCGGTGGCGAGCGCCGCGGAAGCGCTCCAATTCCTCGGCAACGGACCGCGCGTGGATGTGCTGATCACCGATCTCGAGCTTCCGGATCGTACCGGTTTCGAACTCGTCGAGGCTCTCAGAGTTCAGGCGGAATCAGCCAATCTCCCGGTCATCGCCCTCGCGGTGCGGCATGATCCGCGCCAGATCAGCGAAGCGCGCAAGCTTCGGGTCACGGAGCTCATCGCGAAATTCGACCGGCGCGGCCTCTTGTCGGCGCTTGCGGAACTGACTGGCCCGCTCAACGAGGCTGCTTGACGGTTTCGTCAGTGACGACAGCCTGGCGCGAGCATGGGGGCCCATTGTCGCCTTGCTTGCATTTAAATTTCCGGGCTCGCGCGGGCCGGATCTTGTTTCAAGGAGTCCAAACCAGTGAAGCATTGCCTGATAGTTGATGATTCCGCGGTGATCAGGAAGGTCGCGCGCCGGATTTTGGAGGAGATGGCATTTCGCGTCTCTGAAGCCGAAAACGGACAGAAGGGACTCACTGCCTGCCAATCCGACATGCCCGATGCGGTTCTGCTCGATTGGAACATGCCGGTCATGGACGGCTACGAATTCCTGACTCACCTTCGCGGCATGCCGAACGGAAACGATCCCAAGATCGTGTTCTGCACGACGGAGAACGACCTGGATTTCATCACCCGCGCGCTTCATGCCGGCGCCAACGAATACATCATGAAGCCATTCGACAAAGATATTTTGACCGCCAAGTTCCAGGAAGTCGGATTGGTTTAAGCCTTCTTTTCAGCCTGTATTCTCCTTCGAGCTCATCATGACCATCGGCCTTCCTTTGCAAGCACCGTCCGCAGAACCAGCGCGGACCCGGGTCATGGTCGTCGACGACAGCGTCGTTATCCGCGGACTCATGGCGCGGTGGATCAACGAAGTCGGCGATTTCGAGGTGGTGACGACGGCGTCCAACGGCCGCATCGCCATCGAATCCGCCGAGCGCTTCAAACCTCATATCGTTCTGCTCGATCTCGAGATGCCGGAAATGGACGGTGTCGCCGCTTTGCCGCTTCTGCTCAAGCAGCGCCCCGGCATCAAGGTGATCGTCGTCTCGACTTTGACTCAGCGAAATGCCGAGATTTCCCTGAAATGTCTTTCGATGGGGGCCRTCGACTATCTCGCCAAACCTGACGGTCGCCAGCAGGTCAGTGCGTCGGCGGACTTCCGCCGGGATCTCATCGACAAACTGAAAGCGCATGCCGGAGCGCGGGCGCGGCCTGGACGCGCCGCCCTTGCGCCGACCCGTCCATCTCCAAAGCCGATCCCCGCCCGTCCGGAATGTCTCCTCATCGGCGCATCCACGGGCGGTCCACGGGCCGTCGAGGAAGTCTTGATGGGGATGGGGCCAGCCTTGCGTCGCATCCCCATTCTCATCGTTCAGCACATGCCGCCGATGTTCACGGCGGTGTTTGCGGAGCACCTTCAGGCACAGCTCGGGGTGCGAGCCTGCGAACCTCGCAACGGTGAGCCGCTCCTGCCAGGCACGATCTTCGTTGCGCCGGGCGGCCGGCACATGGGGTTGGCGAAAACGGCATCGGAGATGCCGACTGTCCGTCTCGATGATTCCCCGCCTGTGAACTTCTGCCGCCCGGCCGTCGATGTTCTCTTTCGCGACGCTGCCGCGATCTTCGGGAACGCTGCGCTCGCCGTCGTACTGACCGGCATGGGTGCCGATGGCACCAAGGGGGCGGGCGAGTTGGTCAAAGCCGGTGCGACGGTCCTCGTCCAGGACGAAGCCACGAGCACCGTCTGGGGAATGCCGGGCAGCATTGCCAAGGCAGGACTGGCCCATGACATCCTCGCTCTCGACGCCATCGGGCCTGCGCTCCGGGGCCACATCACCGGTTCACTCACATGACCGAACTTGATCTCGAATATCTCTGCGCCTTCCTCAAGAACCGGTCCGGTCTCGCGCTCACGCCGGAGAAGCGCTACCTCGTCGAAAGTCGGCTGACGCCGTTGTGCCGGACGTTCAACGTGGGCAACTTGGTCGAGCTCGTCTCCGGCATCAAAGGCGGTCGGCGTCGTGATCTCGAGACGGCCGTCGTCGAGGCGATGACGACGAACGAGACCTT
>NZ_JBFUKD010000299.1:0-4316 GCF_056401005.1 Microvirga sp. P4_G7
ATCCTGAGTTGATGGGCTCAGTGGCGGCGATCGGCATCATGAAGGGCAAGCCATTCGCACCCGATGCGCGGATGAAGAAAATTCTCACTGAGGCCGTCGCATTGGCCAACGCCACCTCGCGCACCCTGTTCATGGCTCCTCGCGCTGAGGACTGGTATTACTACCCTGGTTCGGGATGGGTGAACCAGCTGTTCGTCAGCGGGTATGAGTTCGAGACACCGATCCCGGAAATCACACCGGCTGGCGCCAAGCCCTATCCGCCCACCGGGTACCGCTTGCTGGATTCGCGAACGGCCTTCTTCTACGGCGTCACCGGCATCACGCCAGGGATGGCCATGCGTGTCCCTGGCATCGGCTCGCAGTATCTATGGACATTGGTCGACGCAGACAAGCAGCCCTTCGACGGCGCCAAGACCTACAAGGTGACGCTGCCGAAGGGTATTCCGTACGCGAACTTCTGGTCTTTCATTGCTTACGACAACCAGACGCGCTCCATGCTCGATACGCCGCAGCGCTTTCCGCGCGCGGGCAGTCAGAGCTATCCGTCACCGGCCGCGGAAGCAGCCGCCGATGGCACGACGACGGTCTGGTTCTCGCCGGTACAGCCTAAAGGTGTCGCTCGGGGCAATTGGATCCAGACCATGCCAGGTAAAGGTTTTATTCCGTGCCTGCGTCTCTACGGCCCGCTCGAACCATTTTTCACGAAGACGTGGAGGCCAAGCGAGATCGAGCTCGTGAAGTAACGGGATTGTCCACGTCAGCCCGATTTGGTCGAGAGCTGAAGGATAGTCTGCTGCACTGGCGAGGAGAGGGCAGGCTGATCGGCCTGCCCATCCTGTTTTTTGGTAGTTCATCACGCGTAGCGCCGAGCCGATAGGACGGTCAGGATGGGCCTTGCGCGGAGCCATGCTAGCGTCGAGTCACACGGCGGGTCGGTAGAGCCCACCCGTGCGCATCCATACCGGCGGGGCCCGGCGTACCGAGCCACATCGCCGATCGGTAGATGCGACCGCCCCATCTATGTGTGGACCCTGTGGGCGATCTCTCGCGAATCGGACCAATCCGCCAAGGATGTCGAGCGCCGCATCGACATCCCTCGACGGACTGATACGCCCCAATCGGGGCTGAGTTTGCCCGCGTAAAAACCGACGACAGGCGGTCAGGCCAACCGCGCGGTCCCGGGGGCCGTGGACGACCGCTGAAAATCGCCCACGGCTCCATTTATCTCACGGCTGAACGGGTTCGCCCTTCGCAGCGCGATAAGCCTGAACATAACCTCGTGCGACCGCTCGCACGGCTCTGCCGATGTTTTCATAGGCGTTGTCATCCAAGTTGGCGAAGGACACGCGCGCCGACCAGTTCGGGGCTTCGAAGCCCGAGCCGTTCAGCAAGACGATGCCGTGATCCTGGGCGAGCTTGAACGCGATATCGAGGGGATGGACGTTCTCCTTCAACCAATTGACCACGTCCTCGCCGACATACTTGCGCAGCGTATACTCGAAATCGATGAGGCCGTAATAGCGATCGTAGAATGGGCCGGCGTCCGACGCATCGATTCCCATGGCGTCGACGAGCTTGCGAAAACGTCGGTCGCAAATTTGCATGCAGGCTTTCTGGTAGACCTTGTCGTCGTCGAGCATTTCGACGAGACCGAAGAGAGTCATCATCACCTGCTGAGGCAGTGACAGTCCTGCTGTGTGGTTCAGCGCTACGTCACGACTGTCGGCGACGATGCGGTCGATGAACTTGAGGTCGCTCGGTTTGGGCGTCAGTGCTCTGTAGCGATCGTCCAGAAGTTTCTTGGTGGCCGCAGGGTGTTTGCCGATCATCTCGTCAAAGATGTTGTCCTGCGCGACCGCGATCACGCCCAACCGCCACCCGGTGCAGCCGAAATATTTGGAGAACGAATAGACACCGATGGTGTTGCGCGGCAGGTGACCCATGATCGACTCGAAGTCCGGAACAAAGGTCCCATAGACGTCGTCGGTGAGGATCATCAGATCGGGCCGCTTGGTCTTCACGAAATTGACGAGCCGCTTGACTGTATCCGTCGTCAGCGCGACGGCGGACGGATTGCCCGGATTGACAAGGAATAGCGCCTTGACCTTCTTGTCCTCGAGCGCCTTGAAATCTTCGTCGGTCAGCTGGAAGAGATCTTCCCGCTCGGCGCGAACGAAGATCGTCTTCAATGCGTAGTCCTCGAGATGGGGCATTTCCAAATAGGGCGTGAAGATCGGTGTGCCGAGCGCGATCGTATCGCCCGCATTCAACAGGCGCTGGTTCTTCAGCGCCTTGAAGATGTAGCACATCGCTGCTGTGCCGCCCTCGACCGGATAAAGGTCGAACTTCACGTTCGGGCGGTGGCCGGCACACATTGCCCAAAGAAGATACTCGTGGGTGATGACCTCATTGTGGGCGAGGCTTCTATCGGGGACCGGATAGTGATCGCCGATGATGGAATCGGTCAATTCGTGAACGAAGGCGTCCGAGTCGAACGCAAACTTGGTGATGGCGAAATCGACCGCCGTGCTCAGCGTTGCAGCGCCCTCGTCCTTCTCGCGCTCCGCGATCCATTTTTTGAAACGCTTGTAGCTGCCGTCGCGTGCCGGCATTCCTGCGAGCCCGGCCTCATCATCTTCAAAAACACGCTTCGCCTCTGTGAGCGCGAATTGTCCGAGCAGAAAGAACGCCTCCCGGGCGCGGGTTGCGATCCAGTTCGGATTGCCGCGCCCGGCGTTCAGAAAGGTCTGCGCAGAACGGTTCGATTCAGCCTGAGCGAGATGGATCAACTCGTCCTTGATTTCGAAGGGGCTGAGACCCTCGAACTTCGAATAGTTGCTTGTGTCGGCCATAGCGAAAATCCTCCGTGGTGAGAAAATTCCAACGCATCTCGCTTAGAGATTTGGGGGCGTTGCGATCGAAGTCCGTGATTTTGACTTCGATCTTCGTTCGAATCCGTGCCACCAGGCCAATCAACGTATTGCCCGTTGCCTATGGGCGGCTGACATCAGCAACGCTTGTACCGACTGCCGGCGGTGTCCTCCTCGTTGAGATATCGAATGAGAAAGCCATCGGGCGTCCGGGACATGGTTGCGGTCCTGTCCGCCGCAGAGACGGCGGTTCTGCACGACAGAGTAAATGAGATGCGGTGGCTGTCCCTGCCTGTCGTGGCGGAGCGAAAGCGACAAGTCGCCAGCGGCGTTTGGATCTGATCGCCGGAAATAATGAAGGCTGGGAAAAAGATGTTGATCGATCGCCTGAAAGCGTGCCCGCTATTGGTCGTCACAAAGACCGCATGACAGTCTCTGGTTTCTTCAAGCCAAGCACCCTGAAAGTTGGACCAGACGCGAGATTGGGCGACGGCTTCGACACCACCCAACAACAACGCTGCTCCAGAAGTGAGCGCGACCAAGGTCCCTTTGAAGGCAAGCCTTTGCATCACGCCCTCGCGAGAATGCRGAATTCGAAGTCAGGCAATACTCAAGATACCAGAACAACGTCCTATTCTGAAGAAAAGAATGTCTCGGGACGCATCGCCCTGGCGTAGCAATTTGCTTCCGGTGAATGACTCCATCTCAGTGGGGGCGAAGGAGCGACCGTTCTCGTCGGTCTAAAAATCGCGCTGCACCCGCAAGCGGCCTTCCCACGCGTCTGCCGAGTTGATCAGCCGATTGCCGGGGTCGTTTCCTGCATAAACGCGGCTGCGCGGGTCGACACGTCGGTATATTCCTTCGACGCCCATGTAGAAGCCGCTCACCGGCGACCAGGCGAGGTTTGCACCGACCCGCCAATCCCTGGTGTCGACGAAGCCAAACGAGCCGCCTGCGGGCGTCGCGACGGTGGCGCCTCTGTCGTAGTCGATGACGCCGTAGGAGCCGAAGGCAGCGGAGCGCCATTGTGGCGCCCAGTAATGCAAGTAGATCACATTTGCTGTCCAGCCGCTGGCAAGTTCCAGATTGCCGAACGCATTCACATAAGCGTCTGTCTGGCTCAGTGAAATATCGCCGGACGACGTGTTGCCGAGACCGAGATAAGTCAGCGCACCCCGGGAATAACCGCCCTGAAACCAGAGCTGGTCGCCGTCGGCAATCATCGGCAGGTTTACTTGCAGACCGCCTTGAAGGGCGTAGCCGTATTGCGTGTCGGGGAACTGGCCAAAGGGGAAGCCGGGAAAAAGATCGTTCGAGCGGATCTGGCGAAGAGCGAAGGACGCTTGCGCCTTGCCCCAATCCTGCTCGACGAGCAATTGTCCGACGACATCAGGCACGCGTGAGCCTGCGCTGGTGAGGGGGAGGCCGGGAAAGTCGGGGCCGTTC
>NZ_JBFUKD010000300.1:0-4314 GCF_056401005.1 Microvirga sp. P4_G7
CTCATGACCTTCTCGCCGGATCCGCGTAAGAATCCGAACGCGAAGGACGTAGTGGCCAAGTTCAAGGCCAAGAACTACGACCCCGAAGCCTACACTCTGTACAGCTACGCGGCTACGCAGATCCTCGCCGACGCCGCCAAGCAGGCTGGCGCCGCCGATGGAAAGAAGATGGCTGCGATCATGACGGCCGGAAAGCCGTTCAAGACCGTCATCGGCGACATCAGCTACGACAAGAAGGGCGACATTACCCGTCCGGACTACATCATGTACGTCTGGAAGAAGGGCGCCGACGGAAAGATCGACTACTCCGGTAACGAAATCGGCATGTAATCGGTCGGCTCTTCGAGCCGCCTAACAAAGAGCCCGCCTTGCACGACAAGGCGGGCTTTTTTCTTGACCATGTTCGCCGGTCTCATTCACCGGCCTTAGCTCGCCAGCCTTGGTTCACTCGCCTTGACCTTCGAAAGAAACATCTGCGGATGCCGAATCTCACATTGTCCTTGCTTCAGGACGCCTACGCGGTCTGCCGCTTTCCGCCGATGGCAAGTGTCGCAACGCCTCCCCGTTGCGCCTTCAGCGTCTTGATCCAGGCCGCCGATGAAACGACCCTTGTCTGTCCGCAGGATCTCGCGTCGCAGGATCTCGCATCCGAGGAGGCACAAATCGAGCTCGGTTGGCGCTGCCTTCGCATCGAGCAAGCGTTCGATTTCAGCGTCGCCGGGATTCTCGCCTCTGTGCTCCAGCCCCTCGCCGATGCCAAGATCGGCATCTTCGCCTCCTCCACGTTCAGCACTGACTACGTGCTGGTGAAAGCGCGCGATTTGGAACGCGCCATCGCGGCTCTCACCGGCGTCGGTCACGCCGTCCGGCGATAGCTTTCAAAGCCGCTCGATCCGCGCGCCGAAGCAGCCCCTTCTCGCGAAATGCGCGTCGACGTGAGCGACGTCGGGATTGCCGAGAAATCGCTCGATCACCTGCACCGCACCGGCGTTCTCGCCAACCTCCGCGTCCACGATGAACGCTGCAGCGTCATAGGCCCGCAGCGAGAGCAGCCTGTCTCGCAGGATCGGCGGCAGCTCTTCGCGGAAGTAGCCCGCTTGCGTCGCGCGGCTGACGAATATGGGTCCGCTCGCGCGATAGGGCGATGTGGATGTCGGTTGATGAATGTGATTGACGAGAAGAAGCTCGTCCCCTTTTGCGACGCGTCGCAGCGAGACCCGGCAAGGATAGGCATCCGGCTCATCGGCAAGGACCCGATGCGCGCCGAGAGCCGTCAGGTCCTGATCGGAAAGTGCGAACATCGGGTTGAAGCCTTGCGCGTCGAGCCCGCGACATTGGAACGACATGGTTCATCTCCAGCAAATAGGCGCTCATGCTGGCGCATCGACACGCGAACGCACTCCGTTTCTTGCTTTGACGATGGCGCGTATCATCCCGGAACAAGGACGTGCCCAAATCGTTCGATCCCATGGCCCGCACGCTCATATCGTCCAATATCGCAGAACGCGTCAGAGATTCAGCAGCTCCAGTCTACGCGCCGATTTCCCATTTCCCCGATCGAAGGGCCCAACCATGAGGAACAATTCGGCGCCTACGCTTGGCATCTACAGCGTGCTCGACAGGCTCCCCTGGCCGCGCAGCTATATCGGGCGCATTCTGTTCGTCTGCTTCATCGGCACGCACATTCCGCTGATCGCGTTCTGTGTCACGGCGATCGTGCTGAGCGGCGCCGCCGGTCCGCAGATTTGGCTGCAAGTCTTCGTTCTGTTGGTCGCGACCCTGATCGCGACAGGCATCACGCTCGCCTGCGTGTACGGCATGATGGCGCCGATCAAGTTGGCGGCGGCATCATTGAAGGCGTACCGCGAGCGGCGTACGTTGCCCTCGCTCCCGCGCCACTTCACGGACGAGGCCGGGCAGATGCTCGCGCAAGTGCAGGATACGTTGGAGGATCTCGATACCGCCATTCACGACCTTGCGCGCGCTGCCGACACCGACGCCCTCACCGCGATCGGCAACCGGCGCTGGCTCATGAGCAAGTCCGCCGAACAGTTCAACCGTGCACGCAGATCCGGTGCGCCTTTGTCCATCATCCTCTTCGATCTCGATCGCTTCAAATCGATCAACGATCTGCATGGTCATGCCATGGGTGATGCCGTGCTGATTGGGGTGAGCCGTTTCGTCAAGAACGCGGTGTCCACGTCCGCTCTGTTCGCTCGATCGGGCGGCGAGGAGTTCTGCATCGTTCTCCCCGACACGATGTTGTCCGCCGCCGCCGAGATCGCGCGAATGTTGCAGGCCGACATGTCGGAAAAGGCCTTCGCATCCCTTGAAACGGGAACAGTCACCGCGAGTTTCGGCGTCGCATCGGCGCAGCCGGACGACGCGGATACCGGCGCTCTCTTCGCACGTGCCGACGACCTGCTCTATCGCGCGAAAAACGAGGGCCGCAACCGTGTTGTGGGATGACCTCAGGCTATCCGAGACGTCCCAGAACCGGAAACGTCTCCAACAGCCAGAAGGACATGGTCGTCGTCCAGCCCGTGAGAAAGGCGATGCCTGTCAAGACGAGCAGAACGCCCATCGTCTTCTCGACCACGCCGAAGCGGGATTTCACACGTTTGAGAAGCGAAACGAACGGCTTCATGGCGAAGGCGGCGAGCAGGAAGGGAATGCCGAGCCCTGCGGAATAGGCGGCGAGCAGCAGCGCGCCGTGCGAAACACTGGCCTCGGAGCCGGCCACGGCGAGGATCGCCGCGAGCACCGGACCAATGCAGGGCGTCCAGCCGAACGCGAAGGCGAGACCCATCAGGTAAGCGCCCCAAAGGCCGATGGGTTTGTCGAGCGTGAAGCGCGCTTCCCGATAGAGAAAGCCGATCCGAAACAACCCGAGAAAATGCAGGCCCATCACGATGATGGCGAGACCCGCAATGGTGGAGAGAACGTCCAGGTATTGCCGCACAACCTGTCCCAAGGCCGACGCGGTCGCGCCCAGAAGGACGAAAACGGTCGAGAATCCGGCGACGAACAAAAGAGCGGCCAGAACGGCGCGCCGGCGCACGGCCCTGTCATCGCCTTCGCTCAATTGATCGAAGGTGGTCCCAGCCAGGAAGGACAGGTATGGCGGCACGAGCGGAAGGACGCAGGGGCTGAGGAAACTGATCAGGCCGCCGAGGACGGCCGCTGGAAGCGAGACATTGAGCATGGGGCCTTCTAGTGCGTCTCTCCGGCGGGAGGAAGACGCGACAGGGTCTCGTCGCTAGCTTGTGAAGGTCGCAGAATCGCGGTTGTCTGGTCGGATGATCGGTCCTCGCAACCTTATCACCGACGTGGATGGCGTGCGCGTCGGGAATTTCCACGACGCCGCGCTCGCCTCAGGCGTCACGGTCGCCCTCTTCGAAGGCCCGGCGGTCACATCGGTCTCGATACTGGGGGGCGCGCCCGGCACCCGGGAGACAGATCTCCTCGATCCCGACAAGCTCGTTCCCGGCGTCGATGCGATCGTGCTCTCGGGCGGATCCGCCTTCGGATTGGACGCCGCGAGTGGCGTGCAGGCCTATCTGCGCGAGCGGAACATCGGCTTTCCCGTCGGGCCGGTCCGGGTGCCGCTGGTGCCGCAGGCCATCATCTTCGACCTCTTGAATGGCGGCGACAAGCAATGGGGCCGCTATCCGCCCTATCGGGAATTGGCCTACGAGGCGGCCTCGCGCGCCGGCCTGGAATTCGACCTCGGCACCATCGGCGGCGGTTTCGGCGCGACGACGGTCAATCTGAAGGGCGGCCTGGGATCGGCCAGCACGCTCACGCCGTCGGGCCACACGGTCGGCGCCCTGGCCGTCGTCAACGCCATCGCCGCGGCGACCATCGGCGACGAACCGTATTTCTGGGCGGGCGCCTTCGAGGAGGGCGACGAGTTCGGCGGCCTCGGCCAGCCGCCGCGCGTGACGCCCCAGATGCGCAGCCTGTCGTGGAAGAGCAGGCCGCCTCAGCCTTCGACCACCATCGCGCTGGTGGCGACGGACGCCGTGCTGACCAAAGCGCAGGCCAAGCGCCTCGCGGTCGCGGCCAATGGCGGCCTGGCGAAGGCGCTGCGCTTCGCGCATGCCCTTCACGACGGCGACGCCGTCTTTTCGGCCGCGACCGGCCGAAAGCCGCTGCAGGACGAGGCCGCCGACTTCACGGTCATCGCGGCGCTCGCGGGCGATTGCTTGGCGCGCGCCATCGCACGGGGCGTCTACGAGGCGACCGCCCTACCCTTTCCGGGCGGATTGCCGGCCTGGAAGGATCGGTTCTTGACGGGATGAGCTATTTCAC
>NZ_JBFUKD010000301.1:0-4312 GCF_056401005.1 Microvirga sp. P4_G7
GCGCAAAGTGCCTCGACGCCGATCTCGCTCGCCCGTGCAGCTTATTGGCAAGCCCGCGCCGCGGAAGCGGCCGAGCGACCGGACGAGGCCAAAAGCTATTACGCCAAAGCAGCCGAACATCCGATCACCTATTATGGCCAACTCGCCCTCGACAAGATCGGTCAGAAACTCGCGTTGAGGGAGGTTCCGACGCTTTCCGACGAGGCCAGAAAGGCGTTTGAAAGTGCCCCGGCCGTCGAAGCTGTGAAGATTCTGCAGGACGTCGGCGAAACGGATCTGGCGCTTTCGCTCTATACGGACATGGCGCAATCGTTCAACGACCCGGCACAAATCGGCGCGTTGGCTGCGATGGCGACGTCTCAGCGCAATCCTCGCGCCATCCTGGCTGTCGGTAAGTCGGCGGTTCAGCGCGGAATGCCGCTCGACCTCCATGCCTATCCACTGGCCGGAATTCCGGATTTCGATACGGTGGGCGACCCAATCGAACCCGCTATGGTCTATGCGATTGCGCGACAGGAGAGCGCCTTCAACGCGCGAGCCTATTCCAGTGCCGGTGCCAGGGGCCTGATGCAACTGATGCCCGCGACGGCGAAGACCACCGCCCAGCGTTTTAAGCTACCATTCGACCTCAATCGCCTGGTCGACGATCCCGCTTACAACGCGACCCTCGGCGCGGCGCATCTCGGCGAACTGATGGGCGATTGGAAGGGCTCCTACATTCTGGCCTTCGCTTCCTATAACGCCGGTGGCGGCAACGTAAAAAAGTGGATCCAGGCCTATGGCGATCCACGTCAACCGCAGGTCGACATGGTGGATTGGGTAGAGCGCATTCCATTCTATGAGACGCGCAACTACGTCCAACGGGTCATGGAGAACCTGACCGTCTATCGACGTCGGCTCGAGAACTCGGCCGTGGTGTCTCATGCCGAGCCCTCACCTTCCTCGGATCAGCTTGAATACTGACGCTCAGAGCCTGTAGCGTGGCCGCTGGAGCGGCGTGCTCCGTGCGTGGCGGGCTCGAGGGCAGGATCACATCATGAATGACGGTTTTCGGGACCTGTTCGTCTCGGCATCGGACGGTCTGCGCCTGTACGCTCGGGAGTACGGCCCGTCCGTCGCGACGGCGATGCCTATCGTTTGTCTGCCCGGTCTCGCGCGCAACTCCGGCGATTTTCACGAGCTCGCTCTCGCTCTCTCGCAAGGAGACAATCCCCGGCGAGTTCTCTCGCTCGACTATCGCGGACGGGGCCGATCCGAATGGGATAAGGATTGGAACAATTACGACGTCAGAATCGAAGTGAACGACGTCCTGCAAGTCCTGATCGCTGCCGGGATAAGCGAAGCTGCATTCGTGGGGACCTCACGCGGCGGCCTGATCATCATGGCGCTCGGCGCTCTTAGGCCCACCGTTCTGAAGGGCGCCGTTCTCAACGACATCGGACCGGTGATCGAGGGAAAGGGTCTGCTGCGGATCAAAGGCTATATCGGCAAACTACCCAAGCCCCGGACGATCCGGGAGGCCGGCGAGATCCTCAAGCAAATATCGGACACCCAGTTTCCCAAAAACACCCCAGCCCAGTGGGAAAAGCTGGCGCGGGGAACTTGGGCCGAGAAGGACGGCGAGCTGACGCTGGCCTACGATCCCGCATTGATGAAAACCCTGGATGCACTTGATCTCGAGGCGCCGTTGCCGCCGCTCTGGCCTTTCTTCGAGAGCCTCAAGACCATTCCCCTCCTCGTTCTGCGGGGTGGGAATTCCGATCTCCTGGCGGCCGATACCCTGCAAAAGATGCGCGATGCTCATCCGGACCTGACCGCCATCACGGTCCCCGATCAGGGGCATGCTCCGGAAATCGAGGGAGCTTTGATCGACGCGATCCAAGCCTTCGTCGACAAGATCGATCCGCCCAAGGCGATCTGACAGGCAACGGACCCCAAAGAAATCCGACAAGTCTTATCCCGGATCGGTTTGTCGAGGATCAGTTCGACCAGGATCAGTGCGCCCTGGAGCGTCAGGTCGCGCGCGAACAATCGTTCAAAGCTCGTGGGTGGCGGAATGAGCGTCAACGAGAAGAATGCGGCTGTCCAAAGAGGCGTCGCGCCGTGGACGGAACGTCACAACCAACTGACGTCCTGACAAAAAGAAAACCCCGGTGTCGCCACCGGGGTTTCCTTGATCAGTCTGGGACCGATTAGAAGTCGCGCTGGACGCGCAGACGACCTTCCCAAGCGTTCGACGAACCCTGCGAGTTCGTGAAGCCAGGGAGACCAATCCGACCGCGGGGATCGACATTGGCGTAGATGACTTCGACGCCGAGGTCGAGACCGCTGACCGGCTGCCAGAAGACGTTGGCACCGATGCGGTATTCGCTGAAGTCGTTCAGGCCGACCGTAGCGCCGCTAGCCAACGTGGAGGCTGCTGCACCCGGGTAGTTGATCCGCATGTACGAACCGAAGAGGTTCGAACGGATTTGCGGGGTCCAGTAGTGGCGGAAGCCACCGGCGATGGCCCAACCGCGGGTCTTCTTGATGTCGCCCGTGAGGCCGTTGATGTAGGCATCGGTCATCAGGACGTTGCCCGTACCGAAGGCCGTACGCGGGCTGATGATCGTGCCCGAGTTACCGCCGTCGAGGTAGGCAAGAGCGCCGTCAGCGTAGGTCGCGCTGAACCACAGAGCATCGCCGGGGGCGAGCTGCGGCAGGTTGATGCCAGCGCTAGCTGCGATAGCGAAGCCATACTCGGTGTCCGGGAAGTCCGAGAAGCCGAGGCCGTTCGTGAACAGGTCGTTCGAACGCAGCTGATGGACTGCACCGGAGAGCTGAGCCGTACCCCAAGTACCTGCGTACTTCAGGTTCGCCACAACGTCAGGAGTGCGCTGGCCAGCGTAGGTGAAGGGATCAGCAATGGTGCCGCCGGGGATGAAGCCGACTGCACGACGCTCGATGCCGTCTTCGACCGAGATCGAGGCCGAGAAGCCGTTACCGAACGAGAAGGTGTAGGCCAACAGATCGACGTCAGGAGCGTCGTCGAAGCGCAGCGTGCCCATGTGACCGGTCGGGAGATCGCCGTTCGAGAAGAACGAGGTCACGCGACCAGCGGTGAGACCGCCGAACTGGATGAACGCCTGAGCGATATTCGGGCTCGTGGCAATCGTGCCAGTCGCGCCGAACGGCGTTGCCGACGAGCGGGTGATTTCCATACGAACGACCGAGCGGAGAAGGCCATAAGCCGTCGCCGTACGAGCGTCGAGCTGAATACGACCGCGAGCGCGGAAGCCGTCAACGTCGAGAGCACGACCACGGGCGATGACTGCGCCGTTTGCCGTACCGACCGGAAGCTTCAGCTCCGGCGAGTTGTACAGGTAGTCGGCGCGAACGCGACCGCTGACGCGGAGGCAGGTGTCGGTGCCGGGGATGTAGAAGAAGCCTGCACCGTAGGTGGAGCAGACGCGAACGTATTCCACCGGAGCTGCCTTCTTGGCAGGCAGATCGGCGGCGTATGCCCCGGCCGTTGCGGCAATGCCGGCAACCGATCCGAGGAGAAGGCTCTTGACGAGCTTCATTGAGTGACCTCCAAAGTTTCGAGACCCTTGGGGGGGCCGGGCTTTTGTGCCTCGACAGCTTCAACGAAGCCTAGAAGACGTCCCATTTCCCCTGGTTATCGATTGACCCCTCCGGAACCCGACGGGGAACAACCAGTGACGACCGGGGTGCCCCCGTCGCTGCAGCCACATTATCCAGGACGATCTCGCAAGCAACCGAATGAAGGCCGAAAACGGGCGACAACCGGGGCTTTTCAGAGGCATGTTGCACAAAGGCCACGTTCCTTAGACCGATCTTAACCTTGCGTTAAATAACAACCCCGTGATTTTAATAATTCATTAGGGAACAATGACTTGCGGGCGATTGCGAAACCCCGCCAAGCTCGGTCGAGCACTCATTTTGCCGGCTTTATTCGTTGTATGGGCCTGGATAGCCCCGCCTCGGCCTGAGGATAACTCCGAGCCCTCATCCACAGGGTCGGACCGCCCCGACCCCGTGATTCTATTGGAATCATCAGGTTTTTGCTCAGGCGCGCTCGGCCTTGAGCACGCCGCGCCGAATCTGGTCTTCCTCGATCGATTCGAAGAGCGCCTTGAAGTTTCCCTCGCCGAATCCGTCGTCGCCTTTCCGCTGAATGAACTCGAAGAAGATCGGGCCGATCGCGGTCTTACCGAACCTTTGGAGCAAGACTTTCGTGAATCCGCCTTCGACGACCCCCTCCCCGTCGATCAGGATACCGTCGACCTTCAACCGGTCGACAGGCTCACCG
>NZ_JBFUKD010000302.1:0-4305 GCF_056401005.1 Microvirga sp. P4_G7
GCAGGATCGAGCGACGCAAATCCTCACGTTTCTCGGGCTCGGTCAGCGTCTGACGCATCGGCCCGGCGAATTGTCAGGCGGCGAGCAACAGCGCGTCGCCATCGCCCGCGCGGTTGCGAATGCGCCGCGTCTTCTCCTGGCCGATGAGCCGACTGGCAATCTAGACCCGCAGACGGCGGACCGCGTCTTCCAGACTCTCGTGTCGATCGTGCGCGCTTCTCGCCTCGCGGCTCTGATCGCGACGCACAATCTGGATCTCGCCGCCCGCATGGATCGCCGCGTGACCATCCGCGACGGGATCATCGTCCAGCTGCCGTAAGGCCCTCCGTCATTCCTGAGCCGCGCAGCGGAACCCAGAATCCTCTCGCTTTCGCTCGCCCCGGAACGACGGGACGATGCAGCCGGCACTCACGCCTCGATATTGTCGATCAATCGCGTTGCGCCGAGCCGCGCGGCGACAAGGATGCGCATCTTCCGTGAGAGATCCGCAATCGGCGCGAGGGTCTCTGCGTCCCGCGCTTCCAGATAGTCGAGCTCGAACTCCGCCTTCGACAGCACGGCACGCCCCGCTTCGAGGGCCGACGCGACGTCGCCGCTTTCACGAATTTCCTCGGCGCATTGCTGGAGTGTCAGATTGAGAATGGCGGCCTGCTCGCGCCCGTCATCGGTGAGATAGCGGTTGCGTGAAGACATAGCCAGCCCGCTCTCCTCGCGCAGGGTGGGGCCGGACACGATTGCGACAGGCATATGCAGGTCCGCGACGATGCGGCGGATCACGGCCAGCTGCTGGTAGTCCTTCTCGCCGAAGACGGCGACGTCGGGCTGAACCAACTGGAAGAGCTTCGTCACGACGGTCGCGACGCCTTGAAAATGGGTTGGCCTGAAACGGTCTTCGAGCCCCGCGCTTGCGGGTCCCGACAGACTCACGATCGTGGAACCGCCCGGTGGGTACATGGTCTCGACGCTCGGCGAGAAGACCAGGTCGGCGAGGCCGGACACCTTCTCGAGATCGGCTTCCAACGTGCGCGGATACTTCGAGAAATCCTCGTTGGGGGCAAACTGCGTCGGATTGACGAAGATCGATACGACAACCCGGCCGGCGTGTTCGCGCGCCAGACGAATAAGGGACAAGTGTCCCTCATGAAGCGCTCCCATGGTCGGCACGAGCGCGACCCGGTTGCCCGTGCGTTTCCAATCCGCCACTCTTCGGCGAAGGTCGGTCGTGGATTCGACAACAGGCGTCGACGTCATCAAGGGCCTCCCCCAATCGCTCCGGTGTCRCTACCAAGGCGGCGCCGACCGCRCAATCGTCATCTTTCCGTTTACAAGAGGATCAAGGCACCTCACATGAGCTTCAGGGGTTGAAACCATGATGCTGCTTTATGGTCTCGCGACCGTCGCCCTGGTGTGGTGGTTGTCGAAGTTTTTCGTCCGTACCGATGCTGCGGCAATGGCGAAGGCGATGAAGGTGGTCGGTGGCGTCGGGGCACTCGGTGCAGCCATATTGGTCGGCATCAAGGGCCGGTTCGACATGGCGATCCTGCTGGCCGGGTTCGGTGCCTGGGCGCTCGGTTGGGCTCGGTTTCCGCTGCCCTGGCAATTCGGCGGGCAAGCGGGGACCCATCGCATTTCCCGCATGCGCTCGGCGCTGATCGAAATGGAACTCGACCACGGCACCGGTGCGGTCCGGGGATTGGTGCTCGCGGGCGCTTATTCCGGCCGCCAGCTCGACGAACTCGATCGTGCAGCGCTATTCCGGCTTCACGACGAATGCAGGGCCATGGATCCCGAGGGGCTCGCGCTCCTAGAGACTTATCTTGACCGCCGGTTTTCCGGCTGGCGTGAACACGCTGAGCGCGATGGTCACGCGGGGACGCGCCGCCAGGCGCAACCGGGCGCGATGACGAAAGAGGAAGCCTACGAGATCCTGGGGCTTCAACCGGGGGCGAGTATCGACGATATCCAGCGGGCGTACCGCACGCTGATGAAGAAACTCCATCCCGATCAGGGGGGTACGACGTACCTCGCCGCCAGGGTCAATCAAGCCAAAGACGTGCTGTTGAGCCGACATCGCTGATACTCCACGCGCGATCCGGTTGGTCGAACGGGCGGCGGCATCAAACACATGCCGCTGTCCGAGATCTTATCAGCCTCGCGAAGCGAAGCAGGAGAAACCACTGCGCTTGAGCGCCTTGCAGGCCATTTCCGCGTCGCCCGACTCGCTGAACCCAGAAAAGCGGGCCCGGTAGAGGGTCGAACCGTCGCGAGAGATCTTTTCGGTGAACGGAGAAGCCTTCACGAGGGCTTTTCCGGCCTTCGCACGGGCATTGTCGAGAATGTCGCGCGCCTTGGTTTCGTCGTCGGTGGCGCCGAGCTGAATGATCCAACCGGTGACCGCCGCGCGCTTGGCCTCGACCTTGGGCTCTTCGGCCGCCACCGGAACGGCCTTCGGATCGAGCGAAGCAACTTTCAAGGGAGCCGGAGCCGCCTGGACCCGTTCCTGGGTCTTCGGCGCGGCGGTCTCTTGTGTTTCTGCTGCAGCGGCTGCGGCGTGGAGCGCGGCATAGGCCTGCGTATCCTTCGGCAGCGCATCAGGACCCTTCTGCCAGCGAACAGGCGAGGAGGGCGTTGTCGTTCCCGACGCACCGACGGCCGAGGCGACGACTGGGCGAAGCGAGTTGAGATCGAGCGGCTTGCGAGCCGCGGGGGCTTCGGCAACCGGCTGAGGAACGGGAGCGGGCGGGGGAACCGGAACCGGTGTCGTGGCAGCCGTGGTCTCGACATTCGCCGATGCAATGCGCTGCGGAGCCGCGTCGGCGACCATCATGCGTCCTTCGCCAACGGCGGGGACCTGACGAGCGCCGGCATAAGCGCGTGGCAATGTCGATCCGATGAGCGAGGCCATCTGCTGATCGCGGCCGCGGGCGGAGCGACCACCGAGCACGATGGCGACGACATGGCGATCGTCGGTCTTCACGTTGGTCATCAGGTTGAAGCCCGAGGCGCCCGTGAATCCGGTCTTGATGCCGTCGACGCCTTCGACGCGACCGAGCAGGTTATTGTGGTTCTTGTGGCTGGCTCCGGCATAGCGGAACACGTGCGTGCTGAAATACGGGTAATACTTGGGAAAGCGATCCTGGATGGCACGGGCAAGAACCGTCAGGTCCCGCGCCGTCGTGATCTGCCCAGGGTTCGGCAGTCCGGAAGCGTTGCGGTAGACCGTGCGGTTCATGCCCAGGGCGCGGGCCTTGCGGGTCATCATTTCGGCAAAGGACGCTTCGCTGCCACCGAGATTTTCCGCCACGACGACGGCAATGTCGTTGGCCGACTTGGTCACGAGCGCCAGGATGGCGTCCTCGACCTCGATGGAGCTGCCGGCGGGCAGCCCAAGTTTCGACGGCGCCTGACGCGCGGCATTGGCCGAAATCTGGAGAGGGGTATTGAGCGACAGCTTGCCCTGTTCCAGCTGCTCGAACAGCAGGTAGAGCGTCATCACCTTGGTGATGGAAGCCGGATGGCGCAATTCGTCTTCGTTCTCGGCCTGCAACGTGCGGCCGGTCTTCACGTCGACGACCATCGTGGCGTACGGGGGACTATACCCTCCGCCCGCTGGGCGCTTCTTGCGCGCAGCCTCGGCAGGCGAGGAGAGAGCGACGGCAACCGACGCGGCCAAGCCGACGACGACTGCGATCTTCTGAAGTCCAACCCAAGTGCGAACCAAATTCATCCTGTTACCGTCCCTGTCTCGTAGGTCTCAGGCCCTCGCCGACGCCCCATTCGCTGGGATCGTTGCCGGCGCATCACAGTCTTCGACGGTAGGAGTTTGCGGTTACGGGGGGGTTAATAGAGGTGGTAAAAATGACTTTTTGTGCATCGCACAATGATGCTTGACTTTTATTGTGCACTGCACACATACTAACTCTACCGCGCAAGCCATCGCATTCGCAAGAGGACAGCGCCCCGCGCTGACAGCAATATGTTCCCCAACATCGATCAATTTCAGAAATTCGGTCAGGACAACCTGGAAGCGACCGTCAACGCACTCGGGACTTTCTCGAAAGGCGCCCAGACGATCGCCGCCGAGACGGCCGATTACGCAAAGAAGAGCTTCGAGAACGGTTCTTCTGCCATCCAAAAGCTGACCGGCGCCCCGTCCGTCGAGAAGGCTGTCGAAATTCAGAGCGCCTATCTGCGTGGCGCATATGAGGATTTCGTCGCTCAGTCCACCAAGATCGGCGAGCTCTATTCCTCGTTCGCTCGCGAGGCGTTCAAGCCTTACGAGAGCTTCGTGACCAAGCCTTTCGC
>NZ_JBFUKD010000303.1:0-4299 GCF_056401005.1 Microvirga sp. P4_G7
GCCTGAAGGCACCCATCACTGCGGAGATATCCTCGTCGAAACGTTTGGCGACCTTGTAAGCACGAAAGACCTCATCGGGTTTCAGCCGTGGGACACTCACGCCGCGGACGAATTCTCCGGTGGCCCGGTCCTGACGGCGATACGCAATGAAAAAATCCTCGAGCGCAATCGCGCGTGTGGTTTCGCCTTTCCGCAAATCGAGCGTCGCGCCGAGCGCGATCAGCGCCGGCGGCAAATCTCCGATCGGAGATCCGTTTGCGATGTTCCCTCCGACCGTTCCAGACGCACGGACCTGTGCCGACCCGAAGCGCCGCATCAGCTCGCCGAGGTCCTCGTCGATCTCGGCCAAGGCGGCGTAGGCGCGCGCATGGGTCACGGTCGCGCCGATCATGACACGATCGTCCGTCGCCGTGAGGCGATCCAGAGACTCGACGCGACCGAGCCATATGATCTTCTTGAGATCGGACATCGCCTTTGTCACCCAAAGACCGACGTCCGTGCAGCCCGCGACCAACGTGGCATCGGGGTGATGTTCGCAAAGGGCAGCGAGGGATTCCTCAGTCGCCGGTGCGGCAAAAAAGCGGTTGGCCGTCCCGACGAACACATCGCTTTTGTCGGCAAGAGACGAAAGCTGCTGCACACGCATCGCCGATGAATCGCTGAACGCGTCCGAGGGCGTTTCAGTACACGCCGCGAGCGCCGCATCCACGATCGGGCGATAACCCGTGCAGCGACACAGATTTCCCGCCAAGGCGTCGTTGACCGCGTCGCGGCCGATCGGTCGTTCGCTCGCGTGATAGAGCGTGAACAGGCTCATCACGATACCCGGGGTACAAAACCCACATTGCGAACCGTGATGATCGACCATGGCCGCCTGCACGGGGTGCAATCCCGATCCGTGGGCGAGATCCTCGACCGTGACGATTTCCGCGCCGTCCGCCTGTCCGAGGAGGAAGATGCAGGCATTGATGGGCTCGTAGACCATTCGCCCATCACGAACCCGACYGACGGCGACCGTGCAGGCGCCACAATCGCCCTCGGCGCAGCCCTCCTTGGTGCCGACGCTTTTTTCCTCGAGCCGCAGATAATCCAGAAGTGTCGTGCGCGGATTGAAGTCCGAAAGCTCGACCGGTCGTCCTCTCCGCAAGAAGCGGATTGCATCACGTCCCACGTCTTCCTCCACCGGGTTGGCCCGGTTCTTGTGATCAGTGGGATAGAATGACCGAGCAGCGGGATTTCGCAATAGGCGAAACACCAGACAAAAAACGGCCCGAATGGGCCGCTTTCCGTAGAAACCAGGACTTTACCAGGTTCCGGTATTCGGCATCGACGCCCAGGGTTCCTGCGGCGGCTTCGACTCGCCCTCCTGCAGAAGCTCGAGCGAGATGTTGTCCGGGGTCCGAACGAAGGCCATGTGACCGTCCCGCGGCGGGCGGTTGATCGTGACTCCGGCATCCATCAGTTTCTGGCAGGTCGCATAGATGTCCTCGACCCGATAGGCGAGATGCCCGAAGTTGCGCGCGCCTTCATATGCGTGCTCGTCCCAATTGTGGGTCAGCTCGAGCAATGGAACCCTTTCGCCTGCGGCGGCGCGCTTCGCATCTTCGTCGGCTGCCAGGAATACAAGCGTAAACCGGCCCTTTTCATTCTCGATCCGGCGGGTTTCCACCATGCCCAGCTTGTTGCAGAAAAAATCGAGGGAATTCTCAAGGTTCGAGACGCGAACCATGGTGTGCAAGTAGTGCATTGTCGTCTCCGCCATTCGGTCGGTTCAGGTGGTGATCAGGCGCAACCCGATTGCATTTCGCCGATCATACTCTAGGTCAGGAACAGTCGCCGCCAAGGTCGTGCATCCTTTATGGGGTTGCCAGGCCTTGGCTTTCCAACGGCATAGCCTACGATCCCAGGCGCTGCCACTCAAATTCCCTCTTGAACGGCTCAGCCGTCCTTTCGAGTCTCCATCATGCGCACCGACACGCCTCAGATCGTCCGTCTCGAAGATTATCGACCGAGCGACTTTCTTATCGATACTGTCGCGCTCGATGTAAGACTTCATCCCACTGAAACCATCGTCAAAGCGACACTCGCCGTGCGCCCGAATGCCGAGGGACGTCGAGACACGCCGCTGATTCTCGACGGCGATGAACTCAACCTCAGGAGCGTGGCGATCGACAATCGTGCGCTGGCGCACGACGCGTATCAGGCGTCGCCGCAAAGCCTGACGATTCTCGCGCCTCCGGCCGGCTCTTTCCTGCTGACCATCGAGACCGTCATCGACCCGACAGCCAACACGAAACTAATGGGCCTGTACCGGTCGAGCGGCAATTACTGCACGCAATGCGAGGCCGACGGCTTTCGCCGAATCACGTATTTCCTCGATCGTCCCGACATTCTCTCGGTCTACACCACGCGGATCGAGGCGGATCGCGATGAGGCGCCCGTCCTTCTCGGCAACGGCAATCCGGTCGAATCAGGATCGGTCCCGGGGACCAATCGGCATTTCGCGGTCTGGCACGATCCGCACCCGAAGCCCTCCTATCTCTTCGCTTTGGTCGGCGGCCGGCTCGGACGGGTCGGCAAAAAGTTCGTCACCATGAGCGGCCGCTCCGTCGACCTCGCGATCTATGTGGAGCCAGGGAAGGAGGATCGCGCCGACTACGCACTCGATGCACTCGAACGCTCGATGCGTTGGGACGAACGGGTTTTCGGCCGCGAGTACGACCTGGACGTCTTCAACATCGTCGCGGTTTCGGACTTCAACATGGGCGCGATGGAGAACAAGGGCCTCAACATCTTCAACGACAAATATGTGCTTGCGAGCGAGAAGACGGCAACCGACGGCGACTATGCCAATATCGAGGCGATCATCGCGCACGAGTATTTCCACAATTGGTCCGGCAATCGCGTCACCTGTCGCGACTGGTTCCAATTGTGTCTGAAGGAAGGACTCACCGTCTTTCGGGACCAGGAGTTTTCGTCCGACGAACGTTCCCGCCCGGTGCATCGGATCTCGGAAGTCAAAGTCTTGCGGGCGCGCCAGTTCTCGGAGGATGCGAGCCCCCTCGCTCATCCGGTTCGCCCGACCCAGTATCGCGAGATCAACAATTTCTACACGGCAACCGTCTATGAGAAGGGCGCCGAAATCATCCGCATGCTGAAAACGATCATCGGCGACGAGGATTTTCGGCGCGGCATGGATCTGTATTTCGATCGTTGCGACGGCACTGCCGCGACCGTGGAGGATTTCCTGAAGGCCTTCGCGGACGTCACCGGCCGCGACCTGTCGGCGTTCGCCAAATGGTACGCGCAAGCCGGCACGCCGCGGGTGACAGTTTCCGGCACCTACGACAGCGATGCCCAGACCTATACGCTGGGGTTCAAACAGGAGACGCCGCCGACCCCCGGTCAGGAAGCCAAGGAGCCGATGGTGCTTCCCATCACGCTCGGGCTCGTGGCCGGGGACGGCAGCCCTGTCGAGGCCGCCTGCAACCGTGTCGACGACCGCGGCGTGTTCATTCTCGATAAGGCCCAGGACAGCATCACGTTCTCGAACGTCACGTCCCGCCCTGTGCCATCTCTCTTCCGCGGCTTCTCGGCTCCCGTGAAGACATCCATCGATCTCGCCGACCGGGACCTTCTGACGCTTCTGAAGCATGACAGCGACGCGTTCAACCGATGGCAGGCGACGCAAAGCATCGCCATGCGGATGCTCGTCCGCCTGTCGAGAGGAGAAGCCGTCGACGAAGGCGATCTTCATGCCTTCGCAACGGCGTTGCGCGGGTTCGTGGAGACGAATGGAGAAGCAGATCCAGCCTTCGCGGCGCTCGTGCTCGCGCTTCCGAGCGAAAACGACATCGCGCAGGAGATCGGCGCGGAGATCGACCCAGACGCCATACACGAGGCCCGCCTTACGCTTCGTCAACGCGTGGGGCGCGAATGCGTCCACGTCCTCGCAACCCTCCACGACGCCTTGACCACCGGAGGAGCCTACAGTCCTGACGCCGCGAGCGCCGGACGGCGTTCACTCCGCAATATTTCCCTCGACCTGATCGCCGCCGCAGACGGCGCGTTGGGCGAAAAGCTCGCCGCGCGGCAATTCGAAGCCGCGACCAACATGACGGATCAGCTTTCCTCGCTCGGCGTGCTGACGACGTTGCCCGGGCAATCCCGCGAGGACGCCCTCGCGACCTTCGAGCGCCGCTACCGCGACGAACCCCTGGTGCTCGACAAGTGGTTTTCGCTCCAAGCCTCGATCCCTGAGACCGGGACGCTCGAACGGGTGCGACGCCTGATGCGGCA
>NZ_JBFUKD010000304.1:0-4287 GCF_056401005.1 Microvirga sp. P4_G7
GTCGTCGATCACCGCGACGTGGCCAGGGTCTTCGCCAAGCCGCATTGCAACGAAATCGCCGAGAGTCGCAGTGCTCCATTGCGACGACGAAAGATAATACTTCGTGCGTGATTCCAAGTCCGGCAAATGCCAGCCCGTTTCAGTGCGTCTGAGCATGAGAGTGAGATGTCCAACTGCGAAGGAGGCGCCCGCAAATCGGGCGCCGCCTCCGGTTTGCCTCGGCTACTGGAACTTGATCGGCACGCCGGGCGTGGCGGGGCCGGCGAGTTCAGTACCATCGGTCTTGTAGTAATCCGCGACCTTCCAACCCGCTTCGCTTTCGTCGGGCGCAAGCTTGACGTAGTTGACGTCGCACAGGGCCTGATGATCCGCCGCGCGCAGCGTCACCTTGCCCTTGACGCCCTCGAACGTGAGACCCTCAAGCGCAGCGACGAGAGCCGGGGTGGATAGGTCGCGAGACTTTGCGGCGGCGGCGGCTATCGCTGTGATCGCCATGTGCCCCATCCCGATAAACCCGTCGGGGAACCTGTCGCCGGTTTCTGCGACATAAGCGTCGTAGAGAGCCTTCGATGCAGGAACATCCTGATATGCACCGAAATACCAGTGGTGACCGCTCCAGTAATTTTCGGGAGTCCGCTTGCCAAGCGCCTTGGCAACCTGGAAATCGCTGCCGGAACTCACATAGACCTTGATGCGCTTCGACAGACCCAATTGTCCCGCCTGCTGCAGGAAGCCGACCTCGTCGCCCCCGCCGACACCGACGAACACACCTTCGACGCCGGAGCTCAGCAAGCTCGAGATCGCATTGCGGAAGTCCGTCGCGCCGAACTTCACGACGACAGGCTCATCGATCGTGACCTGCTTCTTGTTCAATTCGCCGTAGTACTTGGGCATGGCGAACTGGAATGTTGCGAGAGTCGAGCGCCCAATCTCTGCATCCGGGATGATCGCACCCCACTTGGTAACGTCGGGATATTTTTCAGCCATGAGCCGAGACGCTGCGGAAATCCGMATGGCCGAGTAGTCGGTGACACGGAAATAGTTTTTGCGGAAGTTTTCGTGCGTGAGATTATTGCCGTGCGACGCGGCGTTCAAAAACACAATGCCGAGTTCTTCGGCGATGCCACTGATGGCGAGTGCCACTGGACTTGCGAGAACGCCGGCGAAGATTTTTACCCCGTCACTGGAAAGTTCTCTTACGGCGGCGACTGCGACGTCGGGTTTCGACTGGTCGTCGCGAACGATGATTTGAACTTTGCGGCCGAGGATGCCGCCGCTCTCATTGATCTTCTTGGCTGCRATTTCCATGCCGAGATGCTGCGGCTTCCCGAGAATGCTCGCCGCGCCCGAAAGCGTGGTAATGCAGCCGATCTTGATCGGGCCTTCTTGTGCCAAAGCGGGCAGGCCGCGCGATGCGGCGAGCGCGCCAAGCGACGTACCCAGAAATGTTCTACGCGTCTGTTTCATGATGTGTCCTCCTCTCAACTATCTTCATCCCATTATGCAGGACTTGTTTTACGTAACTTCGCACGACTATCGATGACAGGCAACGCACAAACAAGAGGATTACCGGTTCGACGGCGCAAGTACTCTGCAATAGTCGTCCCACAATATGAGAAGTTTAAGCAAACCACCTGTCGCCTGCTGAACTGGAGAACTCTGTTCGCGCGCCCCTTCCGTGACTAGTCCGCCTTGCGGATTGGGCGGCCCGAATGGGTCCAGCTCGGCGTGACGTCGAGACGCGTTGCGGACAACGCCTCCTCCGACAGGAACTTCGTTGACGACCACCCGCCATCGATGGCGATGAGCTGTCCGTTGATCCACCCGGCGGCCGGCGAACACAGAAAATAGATCGCATTGGCAACGTCTTCGACGGTTCCGTGACGATCGGACGGCGTCATGTCGTAGTTCATGCGTTTGAACATTTCATCTTGCAGCCTGTGCACGATCATTGGCGTGGGGATGACGCCCGGTGCGACGGCATTACTCCGAATTCCGGCGCTGCCATACTGCGCCGCCAGGTGCGTGGTCAGACCCACGAGACCGGATTTGGCTGCGGAATACGCGCCGCCCCGCAGCCCGCCCAGCACCGCGTATGTCGAGGCGACATTCACGATGCTTGCACCGGCGTGCATCACCTTGAGCGCCTCACGCGTCAGACGGAACGGAGCGCGAAGCATCAGCCCGAGAAAATAGTCCAACGTCTCATCGTCGGTTTCGTGAACCGGTTTCGGACTTCCGATGCCAGCGTTGTTCACGAGGTAGTCCAAACGTCCGAAGGTCGAAATGGTGAATTCGACCGCTTTCGAAGGCGCCTCGTCGGCCGTCAAGTCGAGGGGGATGGAGGCGGAACGAGCGCCGCTGTCMTTGTCGCGCTCCTCCAGTGCCGCGAGTTTGGACGGATCGCGTCCGACGCCGACGACGTGGACCCCCTCCGACATGAACTTGCGGGCCGTGGCGAGACCGATTCCGCTTCCCGCGCCGGTGATCAATGCAACGCTTTCCATACCCTTCACTCCCCAATCTCAATGGTGCCGCCTAACGATTGAGCGGGCTGCTGCCACATGGCCCTCTCGCGATCGGCGGTCGTGCCCCCGATATTTTCAAAGAGGTGTGCACGCAGAAGATAGCGATGCATGTCGCTCTCAGCACTGAAGCCGATGCCCCCATGGATCTGAATGCCGGCCCGCGCATTCTCGAGCGCATAGCGACAGGCAAGCAACCAGCAGGCTTCTGTTTGAAATGCGGAGTCCGGCCATTCATCGCGCTGCGCCGTGGCGGCGAACATGAGCTGCGCACTCAGCACGTCGACGTTCACCGTCATGTTCGCGCAGCGATGCTTGATCGCCTGAAAGGCTCCGATCGGCTGACCGAATTGAGAGCGAATCTTCGCGTAATCGACGGACATGTCGCGCGAAGCGATGCACATCCCCAACAATTGCGCGGAGATGAGCAGTTTCGCCATTTGGGGAACACCGGTCCGCGTTTCATCGCGACGAACGATGATTGCATCTCTGTTCACGATCGCACGCGACATGCGGATCGCCCGGTCAGCGGCGACGACTGGAATCAAGGTCAGGCTCGCGCGCGACAGGAGCATCGCGCCACTGCTGTCCCACACAAGGACCAGATCGGCATCTTCAGCGTCATAGAGATGCGCCTCGAAGCTCCCAGGCGGCTGGCCAGCTTCTTCCCGCGAAGGGAGAAGCGCGTTGCCGAGGCAAACCCGTTGGCTGCCATCGAGCACGCCACGCACGATGTCGGACAGGCCCGCCTCGTGGGCAAGACGACCGGCGAGCGCGGTCGCCAAGGCGCCTGGCGATACCAAGTTGCGGCCCAGTTCGATATGAAGCAGGACGTCCTCGACGACGGTCAAGCCCGTGCCATCCGCCTGTTCCGGCAGCGACATCTGGAAACCGCCGAATTCACCGATCTCATCGAGACGATCCGGCCCGCGTCCCTCGTCTCGGAGACGATCGGGTGGAAATGACTTTGCAAGCAGCGTCCGGATTGCGGCAACGATTTGGTTCTGCTCCGTAGAATAGTTCAGGTCGATCATCGAGCAGCTCCGCGCGGAAGCCCAAGGATCCGCTCACCGATGATGTTCCTCTGCACCTCCGACGTGCCGCCCGCGATCGTCTCGCTGAAGGCGTCGAGATACGAGTACACCCATTCTCCGTCTTGCACGGCCTCGGCATTCAACGGCCCCAGCATCTCCATCGCAATTGCGTGGATCCTCTGAGAGAGCTCGGCGAAGAAGAGCCGGACGACGGAACCGTCGAACGGAGTTTCCGGTTCCTTGAAAAGCGTGCGGTACGTCAAAGCGCGAAGGGCGGACGCCTCGGCACGAGCAAGCGCAACGTCCCGCATCAGCGCAGGAGCCGCTCCCGCTGTTRCCGCCAACATGGAGGCAAGCCGCTCGATCTTGTACTGCATCATCAGTTGGAGCGTCGTCGCAGCCGTCCTGCGTTCGAGACCCAGCGTCGTCATGGCAACCCGCCATCCGTCGTGCAGCGCGCCGACCACATTGGAAACCGGGATCCGCACATCATCGTAGAAGACCTCGGCGAAGTGGGTTGCACCCGCCATGTTCTTGATGGGGCGTATCGTTATGCCGGGAGCTTTCATGTCGCAGATGACCCAGCTCAGGCCCCGGTGTCGCTCCGAACCCGGCTCCGTCCTGATCAACAGTTCCTGGTAGTCCGCGATGTCCGCGTAGCTGGTCCAAATCTTTTGACCGTTCACGACGAGAGTGTCGCCATCCAACACGCCGGAGGTTCTGAGACT
>NZ_JBFUKD010000305.1:0-4283 GCF_056401005.1 Microvirga sp. P4_G7
ATGCGCTGATGAGAGTCTCAAAAAACGGGGTGATGAACATCGAGACCGGATGATTCGTGAGCGGGGCGGCACGATGCTGGTCGAAAAGGGGTAAATCAGATCTTAACGGCCTGAATTTGGGTCCGAAGCCCTGCCGGGTTGATCCCGAGCCCTCGGGTGCCGATATTCACCTTAACCTTTCCCTCGAACCTCCCGGAAGACATGCCCGCTCCCTTCGCCTCGTCGATCGTCCGCCAATCCGCCCGCGAATCGGCTCTTGCCGCTGCCTCTCCGGAAGCGGATCTCGGCGCGCTGCCCGAATGGGACTTGTCCCATCTCTACCCCGGGATCGACAGCGATGCCTTCAAGGCCGACATGATCAAGGCCGAGACGGAATGCCGTGCACTGGCGGATGCCTATCGCGGCAAGCTCGCGGACATGGCGAAGGCCGCGGACGCGACCGATGCCCTGGGGGAGGCGCTTCGGCGCTACGAGGCCGTCGAGGATCTCCTCGGCCGATTGATGTCCTATGCCGGCCTCGTTTACGCGGGAGACACGACGGATCCCGCGCGGGCGAAATTCTACGGCGATACCCAGGAACGCCTGACCGCCGCTTCCAGCGATCTGTTGTTCTTCGGGCTCGAGCTCAATCGCATCGACGACGCGCTCATGGACAAGGCTATGAGCGAGCAGCCGCTCGACCATTATCGGCCCTGGATCGAGGATCTTCGCAAGGACAAGCCGTACCAGCTCGACGATCAGATCGAGAAGCTGTTTCACGAGAAATCGGTGACCGGCCGCTCGGCCTGGAACCGGCTTTTCGACGAAACGATCGCGGCGCTGCGATTCAAYGTCCGTGGTGAAGAGCTCGCCATCGAACCGACGCTCAACAAGCTCCAGGATACCGACGAGACGGTGCGCAAAGATGCCGCCGAAGCGCTGGGCAAAGTGTTCAAGGCCAATCTGCGCACCTTCGCCCTCATTACCAACACCCTTGCGAAGGACAAGGAGATCTCGGACCGGTGGCGTGGCTTCGAGGATGTTGCTGATTCCCGCCATCTCGCCAACCGTGTCGAGCRCGAAGTCGTCGAGGCGATGGTGGCCGCGGTGCGCGACGCATATCCCCGCCTCTCGCATCGTTATTATGCGCTCAAGGCCAAGTGGTTCGGCAAGGACAAGCTCGATTATTGGGACCGCAATGCGCCCCTGCCCAAGGTCGATCAACGGACCATCAGTTGGAGCGAAGCAGAGGAAACGGTTCTCGGCGCTTATTCCGCATTCTCGCCGCGCATGGCGGATATCGCCAAGCGCTTCTTCGACGAAAAATGGATCGACGCACCGACGCGTCCAGGCAAAGCGCCGGGTGCTTTCGCGCATCCGACCGTTCCTTCCGYGCATCCCTATGTGCTGTTGAATTATCAGGGCAAACCACGCGATGTGATGACGCTCGCGCACGAACTGGGACACGGCGTTCATCAGGTTCTTGCCGCGCCGAACGGTGCGTTGATGGCGCCGACGCCGCTGACGTTGGCGGAAACCGCAAGCGTCTTCGGCGAAATGCTGACGTTCCGCCGGCTGCTCGATCGAACCACCGACAAGGTCCAGCGCAAGGCCATGCTGGCGGCGAAGGTCGAGGATATGCTCAACACGGTGGTGCGCCAGATCGCGTTCTATTCGTTCGAGCGCAAGGTGCACGAAGAGCGTCGCAACGGAGAGCTCACCGCAGAGAAACTGTGTGAATTGTGGATGTCGGTTCAGGATGAAAGTCTCGGCTCCGCCATTCGCGTCGGTCCGGGCTATGAGACGTTCTGGGCGTACATTCCGCACTTCATCCATTCGCCGTTCTACGTCTACGCCTACGCGTTCGGCGATTGCCTGGTGAACTCGCTCTACGGCATTTACGAGCGTTCGAGTGAGGGTTTCGTCGATCGCTATTTCGCTTTGCTCGCCGCGGGCGGAACCAAGCATTACTCGGAGCTCCTGGCGCCTTTCGGCCTCAACGCGAGCGACCCATCCTTCTGGCAGATCGGCCTCTCGATGATCGAGGGGTTGATCAACGAACTGGAAGCGATGGAGGAAGCGGCCTGAGGCGGGCGATGTCGGAGTTCGATCGCGAAGCGAATCGCTTTTCCGCCCGCGCCGCGCGCTACGCTCGCGTCGGCGCGAACATGGGCGGTGTCGCCGCGCGGATCGCCGGAGCGCGCCTGTTCGGGAGGGAGAGCGGCGACGCCAGTGCTGCTGCTCTCGCGCAAGCGCTCGGCGGGTTGAAGGGCCCGATCATGAAGGTGGCGCAACTCCTCGCCACCATCCCGGACCTGATCCCGCCGGAATACGCGGCCGAACTTCAGAAATTACAGAGCGACGCGCCGCCCATGGGCGCGGCGTTCGTGAAACGACGGATGCAGGCCGAACTCGGGCCCGATTGGCAAAGCCGGTTCGCATCGTTCGATCTTCATCCCGCCGCGGCCGCCTCTTTGGGCCAGGTCCACCGCGCGGTTTCGAAAGAGGGTGAAGCCCTGGCCTGCRAGCTGCAATATCCGGACATGCAATCCGCAGTGGAGGCGGATCTTCAGCAGCTCGAAATCCTCCTCGCCGTTCACCGTCGCTTCGACCCCGTCATCAACACGAGCGAGATCGCGCTCGAAATCGGTGAACGCGTCCGCGAGGAGTTGGACTATGCCCGCGAAGCGAAGCATGCCGCGCTCTACGAACACCTCCTCGAGGGGACCGACCAGGTCCGCGTACCGCGCGTGCACGGCGATCTCTCGACCGGCAGGCTGCTGACTCTCGGTTGGCTCGAAGGGGAGAAAATTCTCAATTTCGTCGAGAGTCCCGTCGAAATCCGCAACCGGCTCGCGGTCGCCATGTTCAAGGCGTGGTGGCATCCCTTCAGCTATGCCGCGGTCATTCATGGTGATCCGCATCTCGGCAATTACACCGTGTTCTCGGAGAACGGCGAAGCGCGCGGCATCAATCTCCTCGATTACGGCTGCATCCGCATCTTTCATCCGCGTTTCGTCGGCGGTGTCGTCGATCTTTATCGCGGGCTGCAGCATGACGACCGTGCGCGCGTCGTGGACGCTTACGAGACATGGGGCTTTCGCAATCTGTCGAAGGAACTGATCGACATTCTCAACATCTGGGCGCGGTTCATCTATGGGCCCTTGCTCGAGGATCGCGTCAGGACGGTGGCTGATGGTATCAAACCCGGAGAATATGGCCGCCGACAGGCCTTCCAGGTCCACAAGGCGCTCAAGGAAAAGGGTCCGGTGACGGTGCCGCGCGAGTTCGTTTTCATGGACCGCGCAGCTGTCGGCCTCGGCGCGGTCTTCCTGCATTTGCGGGCGGAACTGAATTATCACCAGTTGTTCGAGGAGCAGGTCGCGGATTTCTCCATCGACGCGCTTGCCACGCGGCAGCAACAGGCCCTGAATAGGGCGGGCTTGCCCATGCCAACGTAACGAGATTGCATTTTCGGACGCTCCGTCCTAATCACCTCGGGTCGGGGGATCGTCGATGAAGATCGTTTTTGTTCACCAGAATTTTCCGGGTCAGTTTCTTCGCCTCGCGAAGACTTTCGTCGCCGAGGGTCACGAGGTGTTTGCGCTCGGCATGACCAATACCGGCAAGACTTCGCCGATTCCCGGTGTCAAATACTACGCCTACACCCCCGCGCCCGGCCCCGAGGACGCGCCGTTTCAAAACCGTTATGCGCCGGTCGTCCCACGTCTTCGGCGGGCCTACGGCGTCGCGCAACTCGCGCGGCAACTGGCGAATGCCGGCCTTTCACCGGATCTCGTCGTGGTCAACACCGGGTGGGGCGAGAACCTGTTCTTGAAGGACATCTGGCCCGACGCGCGCCACGTCGCCTATTTCGAGTATTACTACAAGGCCACGGGCCAGGACCTCGATTTCGACCCGGAATTCCCCGTGACGAACGAAGAGGTGATCTGGCGGTTGCGCCTCAAGAACGCGATGCAACTTGGGGCTTTCGACGCCGCCGACGTCGCGGTCGCACCGACCCAGTATCAGCGGGATACATTCCCGCCCTATCTTCAGGACCGTCTCGCCATCATCCATGACGGCATCGACGCGCAAAGTCTCGGGCCCAATCCGGGCGCGAGCATTCGCATCGGCGAAAAGGGGCCTCAGCTCAACCGTCAGACGCCGGTCGTCACCTTCGTTACCCGGAACATCGAGCCGATGCGCGGGGCGCATGTGGTGTTCAGAAGCCTTCCCTACCTTCTCGATATCGACCCCAAGCTCCAGGTGGTGATCATCGGGGGCAAGGGCACGAGCTATTC
>NZ_JBFUKD010000306.1:0-4271 GCF_056401005.1 Microvirga sp. P4_G7
CCGAAGTGGAGCATCTGATCCCGCAGGGCATTCCGGTCGTCGGCCTCAGCTTCATTCCGGCGGAAGAAACGCGCGCGCAACTCGCCGTCATCGATCCGATGGCGCGCATCGGCATCATCTCGGTGTTTCCCGAATTCATGGCGCTGATGAAGCCCGGTGTCCTGCGCTTCGCGCCGCACGTGTCCGATGTGGACGTCCGCATGGTGGACGCGGCGGATCTCGAAGCCTTTCTCGGCTCCGTCGATGTCGCGATCTACGCCAGCGGCACCGAGACGACCGTGAAGCGGATGCTGCCGCAAGGCCGGCTCGCGATGGAATTCCGTTATGTCCCGGATCCGCACGCGATCCGCGCGACGCTCATTCCCGTCATCGAGCGCCTGCGCTCGATCCACACCACGAAAGAGGATCCGACTTCATGAAGATTAGCGAGATGAACTGGTTTCAGGTCGAGGAGTACCTGAAGACCGATGATCGCGCCATCGTGCCGTTGGGCTGCACCGAGCAGCACGCCTATCTCAGCCTGTCCGTCGACAGCATTCTCGCGGAACGAGTCGCGCTCGAAGCCGCGGAGCCGCTCGGCGTTCCCGTCTTTCCGGTTCTCGCCTACGGCATCACGCCTTATTTCATGGCCTATCCCGGCACGGTGACCTTGAAAGCCGAGACGTATCTGCGCGTCGTCACCGACATTCTCGACAGCCTGCGGCGCACCGGTTTCAAACGCATCCTGTTCGTGAACGGGCATGGCGGCAATTCGCCCGGCCAGACCGCCGGCATCGAATGGATGGACGCAAATCCCGATTGCCGCGTGCGCTTTCACAATTGGTGGAACGCGCCCCGCACGTTCGAGAAGGTGAAAGCCATCGATCCGGTCGCATCGCACGCCTCGTGGATGGAGAACTTCCCCTGGACGCGGTTGCCCGGCATCGCACAGCCCGAGCATCAGAAGCCGATGGTCGATCTCGAGCGCATGCGCACCTACGGACCCGAAGGCGTCCGCGAAATTCTCACCGACGGCAATTTCGGTGGCTATTTCCAACGCCCCGACGAGGACATGGCGGCCATCTGGGCCGTCGCCATCGAGGAAACCCGCGCATTGATCGAGGACTGGTCATGAGCGGCGACACGATTTTGATCTGGGGCGCCGGCGCCATCGGCGGCACGCTCGGCGCCTATCTCGCCCGCGCCGGCGAGGACGTGCTGCTCGTCGACATCGTCGAGCCACATGTGGACGCCATGAACCGCGACGGGCTTTCCATCGAAGGGCCGATCGAGACCTTTACGCAGAAGGTGCGCGCCACGACGCCAGCGCGCGTGGACGGCACGTTCAAACGCATCATCCTCGCGGTCAAGGCGCACCATACGCGCGACGCGGTCGACGCCCTCAAGCCGCATCTCGCCGCGGACGGCACGGTGCTGTCGGCGCAGAACGGATTGAACGAGATCGTGATCGCCGAAGAGATCGGCGCGGAGCGCACGGTGGGCTGCTTCGTGAATTTCGGCGCCGACTGGCTCGAGCCCGGACGAATCCTGTTCGGCAATCGCGCCACGGTCGCCGTCGGCGCGCTCGACGGCAAGCCGACCGATGCCGTCCGCGACTATCATCGTCTCCTGTCCGTCTTCGAGCCGCAGGCGATTCTGACCGACAACATCTGGGGCTTTCTGTGGGGCAAACTCGKTTACGGCGCGATGCTGTTCGCGACCGCGCTGACGCCCGCCTCGATGTCGGAAAATCTCGCCTCCGAGCGGCACTTCCCCGTCTTCGCGAATTTGGGACGCGAAGTCATGGCGGTGGCAAACGCGCGCGGCGTCACGCCGCTCGGCTTCAACGGCTTCGATCCGAACGCCTTCATGCCCGGTGCGGACAAGGCCGCGGCGCAGACCTCGGTCGCGGCCATGGCCGAGTTCAATCGTCACACCGCCAAGACCCATTCCGGCATCTGGCGCGATCTCGCGGTGCGAAAGCGCAAGACGGAAGTCGACGCGCAGATCGCCATCATCGCCACCCTCGCGGCGCAAGTCGGCATCGCGACGCCGACCGTGAGCAAACTCGTCGACCTCATCCACGACATCGAAGACGGTCGCCGCGAACAATCCTGGTCCACACTCGATCTGTTGCTGACACCATGAATCTCGATTTCACCAACCGGCGGATCGTCGTCACGGGAGCGGCCCAGGGTATCGGCCGCGCCATCGTCGAAGCCTTCGCCGCCGAGAAGGCGCAGGTCTGGGCGCTCGACATGGACGCGGCCGGCCTGCGCACGGCCATCGATGTCGGCGCCAAGGAAGCCCGCACCCTCGATCTGGCGGATCGCGACGCCGTCTCGCGCACCATCGCGGAGATGGCGGAGGCGCTCGGCGGCATCGACATTCTCGTCAATTGCGCCGGTGGCGTGCGCGGCCAGGTCGCGCGGCCCGTCGAAGAGGTGAGCGAGAAGGATTGGCTCGTGCTGTTCGAGGCGAACGTGCACGGCGCCTTCTTCTGTTCTCAGGCGGTCGCGCCGCATATGAAGAAGAACGGCTTCGGCCGCATCGTCAACATCTCCTCCGGCGCCGGTCTGCGTCCGAGCCTGACGGGCATCCAGGCCTACACCGCGTCGAAGCACGCGCTCGTCGGCCTGACGAAGCAGTTGAGCTTCGAGCTCGGCCCGTTCGGCGTCACCGTCAACAGCGTCGCGCCGGGCTTCGTGCTCTCCAATCCCAACACTGAGCGGCAATGGGAGAGCTATGGTCCGGAAGGCCAGGCGAATCTCGTCAAGAACATCCACACCCGCCGACTCGGCGCGCCGCGCGATATCGCCGGCATGGTGATGTTCCTCGCCTCGGACGCGGCGTCGTGGGTGTCGGGAGAAATCATCTCCGTCGACGGCGGCCGTTCTTGAGTTTTTTGATTGCAGACAAGAGAGTTTTGAAATGAACGACAAGCAGGACGCACCCTGGGCCTGGGGCGAGGAACGCTGGCGCGAGACCGTCAACCAGGTTCGCGCGGGACGATCCCTGAAGCCGGCGCAATGGAAGAACGGCGCGCGCTGCGCCGTCGCCTTGTCGTTCGATTCGGATCACGAGACCAACGAATTGCGCGACGGCGGAAAGTCCATCGGCCGCATGTCGCAAGGCCAATACGGCAACCGCCAGGGCGTCCCGCGCATTCTCGACGCGCTGGCGAAATACGACGCGAAGGCGACCTTCTTCGTGCCCGCCGTGAGCGCGCTTCTCTACGAGGACGAGCAGCGCCGCGTCGTCGCCGAGGGCCATGAGATCGGCATCCACGGCTGGATCCACGAACTCAACAGCCAGCTTCCCTACGAGGTCGAGCGCGACCTGATGTTCCGGGCGACGGACACGCTGGAGAAAATCACAGGCACCCGTCCCGTGGGCCTGCGCACGCCGTCCTGGGATTTCAGCGCGGATACGTTGCGGATCGAGCGCGAGCTCGGCCTGCTCTACGATTCGTCGATGATGGCCGATGACGATCCGTATGAACTTCTCGAAAAGGGCGAGCCGACGGGCATCGTCGAGCTCCCGGTCGAGTGGATCCGCGACGATGCGGTCTATTTCAACATGCACCGCTTCAACGGCCTGCGCCCGCAGATGCCGCCGACCGCCGTCTACGATATCTTCCACCGCGAGTTCGAGCGCGCCTACGCGGAGGGCGGCCTTTTCCTCCTCACCATGCATCCGCACGTGATCGGCTACCGGTCGCGCATCTGGATTCTGGAAACGCTGCTGGAAGAAATCGCCAAGCGGTCCGACGTCTGGATCGCCACGCACGCGGATATCGCCGCCTACGCCAAGGAAGCGGGCGCGCGATAGCACCCCTTTCCTCCTTCCGATCAACGCCCACCGAGGGTGAACCCATGACAGCCACCGACACCGATTTCGTTCTCGCCGTCCACGGCGGAGCCGGCACCATCCTGCGCAGCACCATGACGCCGGAGCGGGAAGCCGCGTATCACACCGGGCTTCGCCGCGCACTCGAGGCGGGCCGCGCCATCCTCGCCGATGGCGGCAGCGCGCTCGACGGCGTCACCGCCGCGGTGATGGCACTCGAGAACGAGCCACTCTTCAATGCGGGACGCGGCGCGGTCTACACCTCCGCCGGCAAGCAGGAAATGGATGCCGCAATCATGGACGGACGCAATCGCGGTGCGGGTGCGGTYGCCGGAATCTGCGGCCCCCGCAATCCGATTCTCGCCGCGCGCGCCGTCATGGAGCATTCCAGCCACGTGATGCTCATCGGCGAAGGCGCGCTGGCGTTCTGCCGCAACCAAGGC
>NZ_JBFUKD010000307.1:0-4209 GCF_056401005.1 Microvirga sp. P4_G7
AGATCCGGCAGGTCGATGATGAAGCATGCCGCCACGATCTCCGCGCCGATCTGGCGAAGCAGATTGGTGGCCGCGACCGCCGTTCCGCCCGTCGCAATCAAGTCGTCGATGAGAATCACGCGCTCGCCCTGCCCAATGGCGTCCGTGTGGATTTCCATCTCGTCGACGCCGTATTCGAGGGAATAGGCGATCCGCACCGTTTCGTGCGGAAGCTTTCCCTTCTTGCGGATCGGGACGAAGCCGGCCGAGAGCTGGTGCGCGATCGCGCCCCCCAGGATGAAGCCCCGCGCCTCGATCCCCGCGACCTTATCGATCCGGCCGCCCGCGAAGGGATGGACCAGTTCGTCGACGGCACGCCTGAACGCACGCGCATCGCCGAGCAACGTGGTGATGTCGCGGAAGACGATTCCGGGCTTCGGATAATCCGGGATGGACCGGATCGAGTCCTTGAGTTCGGTAATGAGGTGCTGAGGCATCCGTTTTCTCAGTTTCTGGCCTCGCGTTTTACCGGCAAACGAACCGGAAGGCCATGCTTGGACGCGTGTCGGTCTCAGGAGAGCGTCTGCAGAACGCGCCCGGCGACGGCATCCAGCTTCGCCAGAACATCGCGTTCAAGCGCCGATTTCGCGGTCATGATCGCCCCATCCAGTGCGCGATCCGATCCGACCGGACAGGCTTCGTGTTCCGCCGGAAAATCCCGAGCGACGCGTCCCAGGATTTTTGCCACCCGAGCGGCGTTCTCTCGCGCCACCGCGACGACCGATTCCACATCGACATCGCCGTGACCCGGATGCCAGCAATCGAAATCCGTGACCATCGCGATGATGGCGTACGTGATCTCGGCCTCCCGAGCGAGCTTCGCCTCGGGCATCGCCGTCATGCCGATCACATCGTAGCCGAGGCGTTTGTAGGTGAGCGATTCGGCATAGGTCGAGAATTGCGGACCCTCGATCGTCACATGGGTGCCCCCGCGGCTGAACGGCATGTCGAGGGCCGTCGCCGCATCGGCGATCCGCTTCTGCAGCAAAGGGCCGACCGGGTGAGCCATCGGCACGTGCGCGACGCACCCTTGGCCGAAGAAAGAGGATTCGCGGCGGTGGGTCCGATCGACGAACTGATCGGCCAGCAAGAAGAAGCCGGGGTAGAATTCCTCCTTGAAGGAGCCGCATGCGGAAACCGAAATGAGATCGGTCACGCCCGCTCGCTTCAAGGCATCGATATTGGCGCGATAATTGATGTCGGACGGCGAGAGGCGATGGCCGCGGCCGTGCCTGGCGAGGAAAACGACGTCGGTCGTACCGATACGGCCGATCCGAAGCGCGTCCGACGGTTCGCCGAAAGGCGATGCCACACTCTCCTCGCGCACATTCTGGAGCCCTGGCAGGTCATAGACGCCGGAGCCACCGATGATTCCGAGAACTGCTTTGGTCATTGACGGATACCCCGTGCGAGCCGTGTCGCGCCCGATCCCCGTTCTATCGAACGTCGCGCAGGGCGCGATAGGCGGATGGCGAGGCGATCCAAAGAAAAAAGGCCCCGTAAAGGGGCCTTTCGGTGTCTTTAGTGGGATGTTTTGGGTGTATCGGCACCACCGCCGACATCACCGCCGATCCGCGCCCAGATCTTCTTCTTCGTGAAGTAGAACAATCCGGCGAGAACGATCAGGAACAGCATCACCTGCAAACCGAGGCGCTTGCGCGCTTCGAGGTGGGGCTCCGCGGTCCACATCAGGAAGGCCGTGACGTCGCGCGCATACTGGTCGACCGTCTCGGGCACCTGAGGCTTGCCGTCCTCACCCTTCGGATACTCGACCTGCCCGTCGCTCAAGGGCTTGGGCATCGCGATCACGTGGCCGGGGAAGAACTCGTTGAAGTGCCCGCCTGCGGGCACCTGGAACCCAGCCGGCGGCTCCCGGTATCCGTCGAGCACCGCATGCACGTAGTCAGGCCCGTTTTCCGCGTATTGCCGGAAAACGTCGATGATGAACCAGGGGAAACCGCGCTCGTAGGTCCGCGCTTTCGCCATCAGCGACAGATCCGGCGGAGCCTTGCCGCCATTGGCCGCCGCAGCCGCATTCTCGTTCGCGAACGGAGCCGGGAAACGATCGGCGGGGCGACCCGGACGATCGAACATGTCACCGGCGTCGTTCGGGCCGTCTTTGATCTGATACTCGGCCGCCAGGGCCCGAACCTGGGCTTCCGAAAACTCCGGCCCGCCGGGTTCGGCGAGGTTACGGAATGCGACGAAGCTCAGGCTGTGGCAGGAGGCGCAAACCTCCCGGTAGATCTTGAAGCCGCGCTGGAGCTGCGCTCGATCGAAGGTTCCGAAGGGGCCGGCAAAGCTCCACTTCAGCTGCGGGGGATTGACCGACTCGGCAGCAACGGCCGGGGCCATGAAGCCGACGAGAGCGGCAGCGACGAGGAGAGTACGCTTGATCATCATTTTTCTCCTGCGCTCGCTCAGCCTTTGGACTGCGGTTCGGCGTTGGCGCCGGCAAGAACCGTCGCTCCGCCCTTCTTGGCCGCGGTCACGGCTTCCAGGATCGAATTCGGCTGAGGCAGCGGCCGCTCGACGAACCCGAGAACCGGCAGGATCACCAGGAAGTGGAGGAAGTAATAGGCCGTCGCGATTTGCGAAACGATCACGTACCAGCCTTCCGGCGGCTTCGCGCCGAGCCAGCCCAGAAGAAGGGTGTCGGCCACCAGGATCCAGAAGAACTGCTTGTACAGCGGACGATAGCGCGTCGAGCGAACCTTCGAGGTATCGAGCCAGGGAACGAAGGCGAGAACCGCGATCGATGCGAACATCGCGATCACGCCGCCGAGCTTATCGGGAATGGCGCGCAGGATCGCGTAGAACGGCAGGAAGTACCATTCCGGGACGATGTGGGTCGGGGTCACGGCCGGGTTGGCCGGGACGTAGTTGTCCGCATGGCCCAGGTAGCTCGGCAGATAGAACACCCACCAGGCGAAGAAGATCAGGAAGCAGACTGTCGCGAAGACGTCCTTGATCGTGGCGTAAGGCGTGAACGGAACCGTGTCCTTGCCGGACTTGATCGGAACGCCGGTCGGGTTGTTCTGGCCCGGCACGTGCAGCGCCCAGATATGAAGGATCACGACGCCCGCGATCATGAAGGGCAGCAGATAGTGGATCGAGAAAAACCGGTTCAGCGTCGGGTTGCCCACGGAATAACCACCCCAGAGCAGGCTCTGGATCGTGTCGCCGATGACGGGAATGGCGGCGAGGATGTTGGTGATRACCGTCGCGCCCCAGAAGCTCATCTGGCCCCAAGGAAGAACGTAACCCATGAAGGCGGTCGCCATCATCAGGCCATAGATGATTACGCCGAGGATCCAGAGAACCTCACGCGGAGCCTTGTACGACCCGTAATAAAGGCCGCGGAAAATATGGATATAGACGGCGACGAAGAACATTGCCGCGCCGTTGGCATGCAGATAGCGGAGCAGCCAGCCATAATTCACGTCACGCATGATGTGCTCGATGGACTGGAACGCCATCGACGCGTGCGGCGTGTAGTACATCGCCAGGAACACGCCCGTGAGGATCTGGGACACCAGCATGAACGAGAGGATCGCTCCGAACGTCCAGAAGTAATTCAGGTTCCGCGGGACCGGGTAGGCGATGAAGGACGAGTGGACGAGGCCGACGACCGGCAAACGGCTTTCAAACCATTTGGCGAAGGCGCTCTTGGGAACGTAGGTGCTGGAATGCTGGCTCATGGGTGTCGCCTGAACGATCTCAATAATTATGCCGTGGCTTCTTGGCCGATGATGATCTTCGTATCGGATGTGAAGTTGTAAGGCGGGATCGGCAGATTGATCGGGGCAGGGCCGCCGCGAACGCGACCGGACGTATCGAAAATCGAGCCGTGGCAAGGGCAGAACCAACCATGGTACTCGCCCTGGTGGCCGAGCGGCACGCAACCCAGATGGGTGCAGTTGCCATAAACGATGAGCCATTGGGCGTGCCCGGGCTTCACTCGCGCAGAATCGGCTTGGGGATCACGCAGGGACGCGACGTTTACGTCCTCCGCGGCCTTGATCTCTTCCGCGGTGCGGTGCCTGACGAAGATCAGCTTGCCGCGCCAGAAAACCTTGACGATCTGGCCTTCCTCGATGGGGCTGAGATCGACGTCGACCGGCGCGCCGGCGGCGATCGTCGCAGCGTCCGGCGCCATCGACTGAATAA
>NZ_JBFUKD010000308.1:0-4199 GCF_056401005.1 Microvirga sp. P4_G7
GTTCGCGATACGGCGAAGACCGAACTGAACACGTTGATGTCCGAACTCAACAAGTCGTCGGGTGGGCAATATCTCTTCGGAGGCATCAACTCGAAGCAGCAACCGCTCGCCGATTACTACGCAATACCAACTTCGGCGGCGAAGACCGCGGTCGATGCCGCGTTCTCCGCTGCCTTCGGAGGCATCGCGCAGGACGATCCGGCGGCCTTCAACATCACTGCGACACAGATGCAGACCTTCCTCGACGGCCCGTTTACGGCGCTCTTCGACGATACGAACTGGGTCGCCACATGGTCGTCCGCGTCCAGCCAGAACATTGAAAGTCGTGTCTCAACGACGGAGCGGATCGAAACATCCACCAACGCCAATGAAACGGCGATGCGCAAGCTTGCAATGGCCTACACGATGGCAGCCGATCTCGGCCTTGCGGGCATGCGAACGGAAACGCAGCAGGTCATTGTCGAAAAGGTCATGGAAATCCTCGGATCGGCCACGAACGACGTGGTTGAAATCCAGGCCGGCCTGGGCATCGCCGAGACGACGGTCACGCAAGCCAACACGCGGATGGGTTTGCAAAAGAACATCCTGACTCAGGCCATCGGCGGCCTTGAGGATGTTGACCCGGGAGAGGCGAAGACACGGGTCGATGCGCTCACGACGCAAATTCAGATGTCCTATTCGCTGACCTCGCAACTGCGCCAGCTCAGTCTCCTCAATTATCTCTAACCTGCTTCAGGATCGACGATGTATCGATATTCCTATGCCGAAGTTCTCGAAGACGCATCCGACGGTTGCCGTGAGCGGGAGAGAGTGGCCTTCGACAGGGCCATTGAACTTCTCAGAGCCGCCGATGTGAAAGGCGGAAACTCGCTCGAGAGTTCGGACGCCCTGTCCTTCGTGCAGCGCCTGTGGACCTTCTTGATCGAGGATCTCGTCAGCACGGACAACGGCCTGCCGGAGGCGCTTAGGGCGCAGCTCGTATCGATTGGCCTGTGGATCATGAAAGAAGCGGACCTCATCCGGCGCGGAGAATCCACCAACTACGGTGCGCTCATTGACATCAACACCGCCATCCGTGACGGCCTGAGATGAACAAGTCCATGCACTTGTCGCTGCGCGCCGGCGAGCGGATCTTCATCAACGGGGCGGTGTTGCGAGCCGATCGGAAGGTCACCCTCGAACTTCTCAACGACGCGACGTTCCTGCTCGAGAATCATGTGCTGCAAGTGGAGGACGCAACGACGCCGCTGCGGCAGCTCTATTTTGTCGTACAGGCGCTCTTGATCGACCCGACGAGCGCGGAGAATGCGCGCGCCATGTTCCGTCATCTGTTTGCGGCCACGCTGAAATCCTTCGAGAACCCCGAAATTGTGGCGGGTCTAGGATCGGTCGCCGAGATGGTCGATACCGGACGCGCGTTCGACGCTCTCAAGCTCCTTCGCGGGCTCTTCGCGCTCGAGGCCAGCCTGATCTCGGTCACGACCGACACACGCCCCATACAAGCCGCCTGATCGAGGAACCAGACGATGGATGTCAGCAATGTCAGGGCGGTGCAGAACAGCACCGCGAAGAGCCAGACGCAGCAATCGGCTGCGACGCTGAATTACAATACCTTCCTCAAGCTCTTGCTGGAGCAGATGAAAAATCAGGATCCGACAGCGCCCATGAGTTCGACGGACTACATGGCGCAGCTCGCGACCTTCTCGCAGGTCGAGCAATCGATGTTGTCGAACTCCAAGCTCGATTCGCTTTTGTCTTCTTCCGCATTGTCGCAGGCCGAAAGCGTGATCGGGCGCACTGTGACCTCTGCCGACGGCAAGATCACCGGCGAGGTCTCCTCGGTCCGGATCACCAGCGACGGACCGCTGGCAAAGCTCGCCAACGGCAGCGAGCTGCTCCTGGGCCCCGGCATCGTGATCAGCTGACGATGAACGAGGTCGACGCACTCGAACTGGTTCGGACCGCGATCTGGACGATCATCATCGGGGCCGGACCGGCGGTCGCTGCGGCGATGATCGTCGGCATTGCGATTGCCCTCGTCCAGGCGTTGACGCAAGTGCAGGAAGTCACATTGACCTTTATCCCGAAGATCATCGCGATTCTTCTCGTGACCCTCCTGACAGGCTCCTTCGTCGGCGCGCAGATCTTCACATTCACGGAACAAGTTTACGGACGGATCGCCAGTGGGTTCTAGCGAACCCGGTTGTTCGTACACGCCTTCTGACCAGCCCCGCACAAGCTTTATGAATGAAATCTGTATCGCATTCACGCGAATATGGATTTGAGCCGATATGGCGATCAGCGGGGCCGTCGAGGTCGAACGCGGCAAAGGTCGCGACATAGCGTTTGCGGGCGGTATCGTCTGCATCCTCGCGATCCTCTTCCTTCCCATACCAGCGGTCCTGATCGATATCGGCCTCGCGCTCTCGATCGCCTTGTCCGTCCTGATCCTGATGGTGGCGCTTTGGATTCAGAAGCCGCTCGAATTCTCGGCATTTCCGACCGTTCTTCTCATCGTGACGATGCTGCGCCTGGCGCTCGGCATTGCAACGACGCGCCTCATTCTCGCCAACGGTCATCAAGGCGTCTCTGCCGCAGGCCACGTGATCAACGGATTTTCGCAATTCGTCATGAGCGGCGATTTCGTGATCGGTCTCGTCGTCTTCACCATTCTCATCACGGTCAACTTCCTCGTCATCACCAAGGGCGCGACGCGTATCGCCGAGGTTGGTGCGCGCTTTACGCTCGATGCAATTCCTGGAAAGCAGATGGCGATCGACGCCGATCTGAATGCCGGTCTCATCGATGACAAGGAAGCGCAACATCGCCGGCGAGAGCTCGAGGAGGAGAGCGCCTTCTTCGGTTCGATGGACGGTGCTTCCAAGTTCGTGCGCGGAGAGGCGGTAGCGAGCCTCATCATCATTGCGGTGAACATCTTCGGCGGCATTGTCATCGGGGTCACCCGGCACGAGATGCCCCTCTCGAAAGCGGCGGACGTCTTCACAAAATTGTCTGTCGGTGACGGTCTGGTCTCGCAGATTCCGGCGCTCGTCGTTTCACTTGCTGCCGGCCTGCTCGTCTCCAAGGGTGGCGCCCGCGGTACTGCCGAACAGGCGGTGATGGGCCAGCTGGGCGCCTATCCCCGCGCGCTGACGGTCGCCGCCGCTTTGATGTTCGCCTTTGCTTTGGTGCCGGGCTTGCCGCTGGTGCCCTTCGCCGGTCTCGGTGTTCTGCTCGCCTTCGTCGCCTACACGATTCCCAAACGCCTCGCGGAGCGCCAGGCGGCCGCGAAGGCGAAAGTGGATGCGGCTGAGGCACTGACCAAAATCGAGTCGAAGGATTCGGTGAAGGAATCTCTCAAGACTCCGGAAATCGAGCTCTGTCTCGGCAAGCACCTCGCCGTCCAGATGCTGAGCGCGCATGGGGAGCTGGCGCACCGGGTGAGCAAGATGCGGCGCAAGTTCGCGCAGCAATATGGCTTCGTCGTGCCCGACATCAAGCTCTCGGATAGCCTTTCGATTCCTGCCAAGAGCTATCAGGTAAAGATTCACGGCACCGTGGTCGCAACACAGGAAACCCGACCAGGGGAACTTCTCGTCGTGATCGGGGATGGTCCGATCCCCGATGTGCCCGGTGATGAGATTCGTGAACCAGCCTTTGGCATGCGAGCCATGTGGATCTCCGATGTCTATGCCGGCGAAGTCCGGCGCGACGGGTTCGAACCGGTCGACAGCAATTCCGTTCTGCTTACCCATCTGAGCGAAGTCATCCGCAACAACCTGCCCCATCTTCTGTCCTACAAGGACATGCGGTCGCTCCTCGATCGGCTCGATCCGGAATACAAGAAGCTGATCGACGACATCTGCCCGTCGCAGATTTCCTATTCGGGCCTCCAGGCCGTGCTGAAGCTCCTCCTTGCAGAGCGCGTGTCGATCCGGAATCTCCATCTGATCCTGGAAGCGATCGCGGAGATCGCGCCCCACGCCCGGCGGTCCGAACAGGTCGTCGAACACGTCCGCATGCGAATTGCTCAACAGATCTGCGGCGATCTCGCGGAGGGTGGAGTGCTGAATGTGCTGCGTCTCGGAAATCGTTGGGATCTCGCTTTCCATCAGAGCCTGAAGCGGGACGCCAAGGGCGACGTGGTCGAATTCGATATCGATCCCCGCCTCGTCGAGCAGTTCGGCACGGAAGCATCC
>NZ_JBFUKD010000309.1:0-4142 GCF_056401005.1 Microvirga sp. P4_G7
CGTTTGATCGACGACAGTCGCTGATCTCGCATGAAATGGAACGGATCGACGACAAATCCGTTTGGCGGCCATGCCAGCGGTCTCATCATCGGCCATTGCCAGGATCGACTACAGAGCGGATCGAAAAGATCTCATCGTGACATTCTGCGAGTCCGGAACTTACGCCTATCACGGCGTCCCCAGGTCGCTGTTCGAGGCGTTTCTCGAATCCGACTCGAAGGGGAAATTCTATAACATTTTCATCAAAGAACGTTTTTCGTTCAATCGCTTGAGCTGAGGAAGCGTGGCTGGGCGGAGCCGTTCGGCACGCTCTTTCGGATGGGTCGCGAAACAGTGCCTTGCGGGACAGACATCAGTCACGTTAACGTCTGGCTCGAGGGCTTGGCCCGCCCCGGGGCTTGAAATCAAGAGGAGGCGCCTTATGAGGACTTCCTCGAAGCAGGAAGACAAAGCGCTTCCGAGTGTCGCCCCGGCGGATAACCCCTTGGAAGAGCTCGCGGAATCGCTCATCGACATGCTTCCCATGGCTGTGCACGTCTGCAACAGCGAAGGTCTGGTCGTCCGTTACAATCCTGCGGCTGCCGGTCTTTGGGGGCGCTCCCCCAAGCTCATGGAACCCAGCGGGCGATATTGCGGCGCTCCGGGTTTGTATCGCCCCGAAAGTGGCCCGATACCGCCGTATGAGATGCCAGCCGCCATCGCTCTTCGAACGGGCACGCCGGTGCGCAACGTGGAAGCCGCGATCGAGCGGCCGGATGGCTCCAAGATCATCGTTACCATCGACGCGGACCCTCTCAGGGATCGCACGGGCCTCGTCATCGGTGCACTGACGTGCATGAAAGAGGTGACCCGGGCCCACGCTGCGTGGCGAGAGCGCGAGCATCGGTATCTGGCGCTGCTTCATAATCTTCCCACCGCCATCGTCRAATCCTCCAACGACGCCATCATCAGCCAGAGCCTCGAAGGCATCATCATGAGCTGGAATGGCGGTGCGGAGCGGCTGTTCGGCTACACGGCATCGGAAGTCATCGGCAAACCCATCACAATTCTCATTCCGCCGGAGCGATTGGGCGAAGAGCAGAAATTCATCGAGCGCGTTCGCCGAGGCGAGCGCATCGATCAGTTCGAAACCATCAGACGGTGCAAGAGCGGGAAAGAGGTCGAGATCTCGCTCACGATCTCGCCGGTCCGGGATACCGACGGACGGATCATCGGCGCATCCAAGATCGCCCGTGACATCACCGAAGAGCGGCGCGACCGCGAGCAGCAGAGTCTTCTGCTCCGGGAGATGAATCACCGGGTCAAGAATCTGTTCGCTCTCGCCAGCGGCCTTGTCGCGCTTAGTGCGCGCACGGCAAAATCGCCTCAGGAAATGTCGACGGCTGTCCGCGAGCGCCTGGGTGCGCTGGCCCGCGCGCATGATCTGACGCTCTCGAACTTGGCCAAGGGTGAGGATTTCGCGCATCAGACGACGGACCTCGACTCCTTGATCCGAACCATCGTCTCTCCATACGCGGACAGCGAGCAGGACAACCGGATCGTCATCGACGGTCCGGATATCGTCATCGGCGGCGGCGCGGTCACCAGCTTCGCTCTTCTCGTCCACGAATTTGCGACCAACGCGGCGAAGTATGGCGCTCTGTCTACGGACGCCGGTCGTGTCGAGGTGTCGTGGATTCTCGCCGACGGCGAACTCCGGCTGACCTGGTCTGAACGCGGCGGTCCAGTCGTCGACGGTCAGGAGCGAAGCGAAGGCTTCGGCAGCAGGCTCGCCCGCGCAACGGTTGCGGGTCAACTCGGCGGCGTCATCACACGCGATTGGCGGCCGGAAGGATTGACCGTCCACCTCTCTGCCGAAATGGAACGGTTGAAGGCCTGACGACTCGCCGCGTTCTCGACTGAATCAGACCGCCACCAGTTCCGGTTGGGCGACTTGTACCGGTTGGGCGACATGTACCGATCGGTTGGGGTCAACGAAGGCTTGAGCTGGCGAGCCCCACCATTCTCCGCCTGTCGGGATCGATTCACCCTTCATCACCAGCGTCAGCGGTCCAAGCCGCGAGAACGCTCCGAGGTCGGTATCGTAGAGCACCGTGCAGCCGGAGCCGACGGTCGCGCCCATGCCGACCTTGATCCGACCGACTTTCATGAGACGGTCTTCGTAGRGGTGGGTCTGCAGGATCGCATTTGCGTTGACGACCGAAAAATCGCCGAGATTCACGCAGTCAAACTCGGTGATGTCGGTCGTGTCCATGTACACGCCCTTGCCGGCTTTCGTTCCAAATAGCTTCAATGCCCAAGGCAAGAACGGCGTACCGCGCAAATGGTCGAGAATCTGCTTTCCGGCCATGCCCCAGTACATCACGGCCACTGCTTCGGTGCGCAGGGCCCACCACGACCACATGGGATGCATCGTGGGCCTGTAGGCGCCGATCAGCAGCCACTTGTAACCAGCAGTCACCAGAAGCTGCACGAGAGAAATCACCACACTGGCGACGACGCAGAGTGCGAGCGCGGTCCCCCAACGCCCTTCGGTCACCGGCGCAGCGAGAATTTCCATCGCCATCGTAGCGAAGGTGATGAACAGTGCCGTCGGCAATGTGATGTTGAACGCTTCGAACAATGCGCGGGACAGTTTGAGCCACTTCGACGGTTCGTACGTGTTCGTCACCGCCACGTTGAATCGCTGGCGCACCGGCAGCTGGATCGGCGGCGAACCGAACCAGGTCTCGTCCGAACCGACCTTCCCACCCTGCGGCGGACTGGACTTGACGCCGATCAGCGCGCCTTCGGCGATCGAATACCCCGGAGGTACCACGGCGTCGTTGCCGATGAAGACGCGATTGCCCGTCGTGACGGTGCCGAGCGTCATCCATCCACGGCGCATTTCCTCATCGCCCAGAACCACATCGTCCGCGATGAAATTCTGATCTCCGAGGTCGATCAGATCGAATCGGCCGGCGAGGTTCGTCGAGATCTCCGATCCTTTGCCGATCTTCGCGCCCATCAGCCGGTACCATGCGCGCATGTAGACTGTTGCGAACAGCGATGACAGCACCTCGAGCATCACTTCCGTGGCGAGCCCGACCGTCCACTTGCGCACGTAGAGCCCGCTGAAGATCGAATAGATGCCCGGCTTGAGACGCGGCAGCACGATCCAGCGGATCGCCGCAATCAACAGCACGGTCGCAAAGATCATCAATGCGGCCGCCGGCAACGCCAGAAGCGGCATGTAATAGAGGTAGTGAATGTGAACCAAGGGTTGGATGTAGGTATCGACGACCTCCATCACGTGGAACGCCGGAACGATCGGAACGAGCGCAATCGGCGGCGCGATGATCAGCATCGCAATGTAGAACATGGCGAGAAGATTGCGCCGCACCGGCCCGGCCTCGGCCGGAGGCGGCACATGCGAAGGATCGAGATCGCTCACCTTGATGCCCGGGGAGCCGCGCCACGATTCCCACGCGCCGACGGCCGTGCCCCCCCGGATAGCCGTCAGATCGGCGAGCTCCGCGCCCTCTCCGATGACGACGTCGTTCTCGATGACGCAGGACGAACCGATCGAAACGTCACGCCCGATTTCCACGCGTCCGACAATCAATTCGTTGCCGACGACACGTGCGTTGGAAATCGTGACCTTGCCGCCGACACTCGCGTGGTCGCCGATTTCGATCAGGTCGATCGCGCTGGCGTCGATCTCGGAGATCAAAGCGTCCCTGCCGACTTTCGCGCCGAGCAACCTGAGGTAAATGCGGATCGCGGGCGAACCTTGGAACCACTTCATGTGCACAAGGCTCAGGATACGCTGAACGAGCCAGAGGCGATAATAATACGTCCCCCAAAGTGGATACCGTCCCGGCTTGATGCGTCCGACGATCAGCCACTTCGCGCCGATTGCAATGAATGTCGTCGCAACGGTCACGAGCATGTAGGCCAGGAAGATCCAGCTCATGTCCCGAAACAGCGACGCATCATCTCCGGTGAGCAGCGTGTAGCTGATGAAGATGCTCAACCACGGTGCCGACATGAGAGTCAGAATGAACGGCAGCGCTAAGGCCTGCCCGGCACCACAGAGGGCGCGCCTCAACAACGGCGGCGGCACGAACCCCAACTCGTCCGTACCCTCGTCCTGCGGCGGT
>NZ_JBFUKD010000310.1:0-4139 GCF_056401005.1 Microvirga sp. P4_G7
GTCCCGRGCGTGCGTCTCGAAGTGGATCTCGACCGGAAAGATCAGCGGCGAGGCGCTCGTTAAACAGGACGGCAAGACCATGATCCGCGTGCCGGTCGCTCAGAGGCAACTCGGTGTCCGCAGGGACGTAGGGCAGGCGCTGAGCAACGGTTTGAAAACGAAGCTGCGGTCTCCAGCGGCGACCGAGACGAAGGGAGTCGCTGCGAAGCCGGACCTTTCCGACGAGATCAACGAGGAGATCAAGCGCCAGAAGCTCGAGGGCATCCGTCGCCAGAACCGGCGCGAAGCCGAGGAGGAGCTGGCGCGTCAGGGTCGCTACGTCGACGCCGCCAGCGCCAGGCGCGAGATGATCACAATCGCGCAGGATCTGGTCCGTGTGTTCGAGGGCTCCTTGCCCGAGTTCGCGACCGCGCTCGCCGGCGAGTTCAAGATCGAGCAACGTGACGTCCTGCACACCCTGCGCAACCTGTTCAGGAAGGTGAGGACCAAAGCGGCTGAGAAAGCGCGGAAGGCGGCAGAGCAGACGCCGGCTCTCGTGTCCGACGGTGTGGCTGAAGTCGATGGGGACGTTTGATCTGTGACGACGTTGGCCAATCCGGAGCGCATGGCGCTCGAGGTCGTCGCGGCGTCATGCGAGCCACCGCCACCGGTAGACTATGGCCAGTGGGCGGAGGACAACATTGTCTTCACGAAGCGCGAGAGCCCTGAACCCGGCCCGTACAATCGGGAACGCTTCGCCTATTTCGATGAGATCCTCGCGGCGTTGAGCCCCGACGATCCCTGCCGGGYTGTGACGTTCAAGAAGTCGGCGCAGCTCGGAGGCACAGTTCTAGCGAACGTCTTCACAGGCGGTTCGATGGTGATGGATCCGGGCGACATCCTCTACGCCCATCCGACCGAGAACAATGCCCAGCGCTGGTCGAAGATGAAGCTGTCGCCGATGCTGAAGGGCACGACGGCACTGCGCCAGGTCTTTCCGCAGAAGAGCCGCGATGGCTCCGATTCGGTGATGTACAAAGAGCGGGTCGACGGACTGGGCGCGATCCTGATCTCGGGTGCCAACTCGCCGGCGACCCTCAGTCAGGTCACGGTGCCGCGACAGGTTCAGGACGATCTGTCGAAATGGGAGATGAATGCGGCCGGGGATCCGGAATCGCAGGCTGATAGCCGCTCACGCGCGATCGAGTTCGCCAAGATCTTCAAGATCTCGACGCCGCTGATCGAACCCGGTTGCCGGATATCGAGAAGTTATGAGGAGGGGAGCCAGGAGAGCCTCTACGTCGCATGTCCGCATTGCGAGTTCATGCAGACGCTGGATTGGGCGAACATGCTGGCCAACCTCGATGAGGAGAAGCCGGAAGACGCGCATTTCAATTGCGTCGCGTGTGGCGAGGACATTCACGAGCACCATCGTTCTTGGATGCTGGAGCGCAAGGAATGGCGGGCCGCGCGCCCGGAGATGCGCAAGATTCACCGGTCGTTCTATCTCTGGTCGGCGTACAGCCATCTCCAAAGCTGGAAGCGCATCGCGCTCGAATGGTTGAAGGCCAAGGGCGACCCTGCCGCCGAGCAAACGTTTCTCAACGACACGGTCGGCCTGGCGTTCAAGGCGCAGGGTGAGGCGCCGCCGTGGGAGGGCTTGCGCGACCGGGCTGCGAATTCGACCTACGCGCGAGGCGAGATCCCCGCTGGCGCGCTTCTTCTGTGCCTTGGCATGGATTGTCAGGCCGATCGCGTGGAATGGCAGCTGGTCGGCTTCGGGCGCGAAGGACGGCGTTGGGTTATCGAATACGGCGTGGTGCCGGGACACATCTCCGAGGCCAGCACCCGCGAGCGGCTCGACGGTATTGTCGCCCAGCAATGGCCGAACAGTTTCGGTCAGCGGATTWAGGCCGATGGGACCGCGATCGACGGCAATGCATGGACGGAGGACGTTTGGGGATGGGCGAAGGCTCATCCAGCGAACAAGGTCATCATGGTTCGCGGTCGCGGCGAGGAATGGGCGCCGCTTTTGGCGCGCGTGAAACGAGAGCGCAGTCGATCGGGAGCGCTGCTCAAATACTCGAGCCGCTTCTACAATTTCGGAACCTCCGTTCTGAAGATGGCGCTCTATCGCAATCTGGCCAAAGCGGATCCGACTTCATTCGGCTTCGTTTCGTTCCCGCGCGGATTGGAAGATGAGTATTTCCGGCAATTGACGGCGGAGCGCCGCGTTCCGAAGAAGCGCCTCGGCTTCACCGTCTATCGCTGGGACAAGGATCCGAACCAGGCCAACGAAGGTCTGGACACGATGCTGCAGGCGGAAGCCGCTGCCATCAAGTTCGGTTTGYGTGGTCTTCCCGATTCCGTCTGGGACCGCTTGGAGAAGGAACGAGAGGAAAGTCCATCCGGCTCGTCCGCTCCGGCAAATTCTRCACCCGTYGTCCCGACGCCTACGCCGCGCAAGGACCCGGTTCCGATCCGGCCAATGGCGACGGCCTCCGATCCCTACCTCTGAGGCAACATGACACCGCTGGAAATCTTGAGGCTGCGTCTCGCCGAGGCGGAGGTGGCTCTGCATCGTCTTGCGACCGGTAAGGCCGTCGTCTCGATCGGGGACGGCGAGCGCAAGCTCACCTATACGGCCGCCACGATCAACCAGTTGCGCGCGTACATCGACGACCTGAAGCGCCAAATCGCCGAACTTGAAAGCCCGCTCCCGCCCCGCCGTGGGCCATTTGTGTTCTCATTCTGATGCAGCAATCCTGGAACCATCGTGGGGCGCCTGGTCTAAGAGCCAGGACTGCGACGCCGCCCGGCCGCGCCGTGATGGCCGTGCCCGAGGTCGAGACCGCACACCATGCCGCCTCGTACCTGGCGAAGGACATGGCGACGTGGCCGTCGGCGCGGTTGTCGCCTGATGCCGCATTGCTCCCCGAGCTCGACACCATCTCGGGGCGCATCGACGATCTCGTCCGCAACAATGGCATCGCCGCCGGCGCAGAGCGCACCTTCGTCGACAACGTCATCGGGCCGCGGATCACCTGCAAGCCGAATCCAGATCGCGTCCGTCTCGGCAAAGAGGCCGGTTGGGTCGATGGATGGGCGCGCGAAGTTGAATCCGAGTTCGCAACGTTCGCCGACACAGACTGGTTCGACGCCGGTCTGCGGTACAATTTCCACACCTCGACACGGTTGCAAGCAAGGATGATAGCGGCGACGGGCGAGGCCCTGGCGCTGCCGCTGTGGACCGATCGCAACGGATCGAAGTGGCGGACATGCCTGCAACTCGTCGACCCGGCCCGGCTATCGAATCCGATGGGACAGATCGAGACGGCAACCTTCCGCGGTGGCATCGAGCTTGACCCAGTCACCACCGCCGCAACCGCCTACCACATTCGAAAGTCCCATCCTGGCGATCTCTATGGCCTGGGCATGCGGACGATCGGCGAATGGGAGCGGGTCCCTGCCTACATGCCGTGGGGCCGCCGGCGTGTCCTCCACATCTTCGAGAGCGAGCGCGTTGGCCAGACACGCGGCAAGGCCGTGATCACTTCGGTCGCACGTCAGTTCAAGATGTTCGACCACATGAACCGGGAGCAGCTTCGCAAGGCGGTTCTGAACTCGCTGATCTTTGCGGCCCTGGAAACGCCGCTCGCGGGGCAGGAAATCGCGGATATGTTCGGCCAGACCGACAACCCGATGGGAGCCTATCGAGAGTCGCTCGATCAGTGGCGGATCCAGATGTCCGGCGGATCGATGATCCCGCTTCCTCCCGGCACGCAGTTGAAGCCGTTCGCTCCGAACCAGCAGCTGACCGAGCTGGATAGCTTCGCGACCGTCATGCTGCGAAGCATCGGCACCGGCTTGAACATGCCGTACGAGCTCGTCTTCCGAGACTTCTCGAAGACGAATTATTCCTCGGCGCGTGCCGCCCTTCTGGAGGCTTGGCGATACTTCTCCTCAGTTCGCCAATTCATCATCGATCATTGGTGCGCCGTCATCTTCGATCTGTGGTTCGAGGAGGCAGTGCAGCGCGGCATGATCCCGGATTGCACATCCGACGACTACTACAAGAACCAGGTCGCCTGGACCCGGTGCAAGTGGATCTTCGCCGGCCGCGGCTGGGTGGATCCTCTCAAAGAAGCCAAGGCCGCAAC
>NZ_JBFUKD010000311.1:0-4132 GCF_056401005.1 Microvirga sp. P4_G7
CCGCCGTTGTTCTGCAAGAGAAAACCCCAGACGATCGTCCATGCGACGAGGGACACGACGACTGGCGAGAAGAAAATCGTCCGGAAGACGACGATGCCGCGCAGCTTCTGGTTCAGGAGGACGGCGAGCATGAGCGCGAGCGCCATGTTGAAGGTGACGAGCCCTGCAGAGAAGACGGCCGTCGCCGCCAGAACCTCCGGCAAGACCGGATCCGTCAAGAGCTGCTCGTAGTTTTGTGTTCCCGTGAAGTTGAAGGTTCCGGCCAGCACATTCCATTCGTGGAGGCTGTACCAGAACACCAATGCCAGGGGGACGAGAACGAAGACGAACATCCCGACGACCTGGGGCAGGATGAAAAGATACGCTGCGACGGCATCCCGTCGGGCAATCGTCCAGAAGGGCTTCTTGCGAAGCCCTTCTGCTCGCGTGGCGCTATCGCCGGCGATGGTCGTCACACCCATTCTCACCGACTGAGCAGCGGTGCGATGCGGCCGCATATGGCGGTCAACCCGGCTTTGACATCCGCCTGGGGAGTCCAGATCGGATCAAGCCCAGCGCGAACCAATTGCTGGATCTGAGCAAAACCCGTATGGCTCGGCTTAACCTTTCCGGTCGCGATCCCCTTGATGACCACGTCCTCGATTTGCTCGGGCTTGAGTAGTGGATTCGTCTTGGCAAGAGTCGTGGCGTTGAGGAGGCTCTTGCGCGGCGGCGGGAAGAATTGCGCCATCTTCGCTGAATTTTCCGGGTTCGTCATGAACGCGAGAAAGCGAGCCGCTTCGGGTGCGCTCTTACCCGCCTTGAAGACTCCGATGCCGGCTTGACCGATCACGGCATAATCTCCGATCGGCCCCTTTGGCAGCGGTACGAGATCCCATGCGAAACCGTCCTTGGGCAACAGGGATGCGCGGCTGATCTGCGTGATCGTCATTGCGGCGTCGCCGGCGAAGAAATCCGCAGACGTTCCCGGTCCCGGCATGGCCTTGTCGGTGAAGATCGCCTTGTGAATGAACGTGATCGCGTCGATGGCGGCCGGCTTGTCAAAGCCGCAGGTCTTRCCATCCTCGCTCCATGGAGCGGCGCCCCACCCATTCCAGACGGTCGAGAGGTTGTCCCACCCCCGGAAATCGAAATCGCGGATCACCAAGCCGGCCTTGCCGGTCTTTTGGTTGACGGCGGATGCCATCGCGATTGCGTTCGGCCATGTCCATTGACCAGCGGACCGCAGTTCGGCGGGCGTCTTCTGGCCAGCCTGCTTGATCAGATCGTTGTTGACGAAAATGCCGAACGGCGAACTGGAGAAGGGATACGCATAGAGGTCCCCGCCCTTGGTCCACAGCGCTGTGGCGCTCGGGACGATGTCACCGAGGTCGTAGCCCTGGGTGGCTTTGAACGTTTCGTTCAGAGGGATGAGTGCTCCCGAATTGACGAAATCCGGCGCCGAATTTTCAAAGATCCAGGCAAGATCGGGCGCATTCCCACCCGCGATCTGTGTCGTCAGCGCCGTCGTATAGGTCTCGAACGGAAGCGACTCGAACGTCACCGTCACATTGGGATGCGTCTTCTTGTAGTCCTGTGCGATCCCGTTGAAGAGATCGAGATGCGGCTTGTTTGCAGTCCAGACGACAAACCGCAAGGCGACTGCGTCTTGGGCATAAGCAGATGAAGCGGCCAGACCGATTGCGCCGATGACCGCAAGGGATGCGGCAAGCGGGCGGATCCTATTCTTGAGCGTCATGGTTTCCTCCTTCGTTGTTTAGTATCCCCTCACGTCCGGCCAGCGGATCTCGATGCCTTCGCGGCCGAGCAGATGCTGGAAATCGACGAGGTGGTTCTTGTCTTCGCGGACTGCATGCGGCGTCAGCCTTCTGTCGAGGCAGTAGGCCGAAAGCAGGCCTGCGACTTCACCGATGTTCCACTCCACTGGGTGGAGCCGGTAACATCCGTTGGTGATGTGGGTGGTGCCGATATTCTTTCCCGCGGGAAGAAGATTCGCAACGCGCTGCGGCAACAGGGCACCGAGCGGGATTTCAAACGGGCAAGAGCCGACATCGATGTAGTTGTCGCCACCCGTGGAGGGATGCAGATCGATACGATACATGCCGATACCGACGGAATCCTCGTAGTTGACGGCGCCCCTGTCGCCACGAACCGCAAGGGAGAGATCCTGCTCGGCGATCGTATAGGCGGCCTTGATGCGACGGCTCTCACGGATGTACGGCGCTTGGGCGAGACCGTGCTCCGTGCCTGTCACGTCACCGCGAAGCCGCAGGCCCCGGAAGCCCACTCCGCCGTCGACGCGGGGCGCCTCTGTCTGGAGCCAATAGAACACACAGCGGGATAGTTCCTCGGCGCCCTTGAGATGACGACGAGCCTCCTGCTCCGGTATGTCGAAGACCGGACCTTCGAAATAGTCGATCATCGGCCAGTTCACGAGGCAGATGTCGCTTTGGTACGCGCCGTCGACGAAATTGCGCCGTGCCGCGATACGCCTGAACGTCCACAGATTGCCGTCGCCCGGGTTCTTACGTTGATCCGCGTCGACGAGGAGCGGGTCGTCGTCCGGATTGGGTGTGAAGCTGCGCTCCACGATTTCCAACGTTCGCGGATGGGGCGACTTCCAACCCAGGAGCGGGCCACCCCAGAAGGCCGGTTCGTACTTACGCCAGAAATCGTAATTCGCCGGCTTGTCGACCGTTTGATCCCCGTCCACATGATCGACGGCAAAGCAGATGGAGACGGCTTGCATGTTCAGGGGCTGCGCCTCTTGCGGAGCGCTCGGCTCGCCGGTGTCGCGCTGCGCCTCGAATCCGGTGACATATTCCGTCCCCGAAAGCGGCAGAAGCTCCCCCGTTTCGGTGGCATCGATGAAATAGGTCGCCGTGACGGTTACTTCTCTTCCTTCGTCGCGATGCGCAAGCCGTACAGAGCGCAACCGGTCCCCATCCATATCGACGCCGGTGGGACGATAGGGTTGCAGGATGGTCAGCGTACCACCCCCGCGATAAGGCGCGAGCATGGCCTCCATGACCGCAAGCGATACTCTGGGTTCATGACAAAGACGGCTGACCCAACCGGCGCCAGGATTGAGATCATGCCACGCACGGGACCGCTCGGTCAGTGGAAAGTGTTGGCGATAATAGGAGCGAATCCCATCGCGCAATCGACGATAGCTCGCCGTCACGCCAAATTGTTCGACCCAGGAATGTTCGTCCGGCGGAACAGCCTGGCTCGTCAGTTGCCCGCCTATCCAGTCGTATTCCTCCGTCATGATCACGGTGCGCCCACTGCGCAATGCAGCGAGCGCTGCCGCGACGCCGCCGAGTCCGCCACCGACGATCAAGATGTCCGCACGCAATTCCTTCACGATTTTCTCTTTTCGTTCAAAGCGGGGCCAAGCGTCTCGCCCCTCACCAGGTCACAGGGAAGAAGCTTTTGTTGCTCGTGAGGCAGTCCATCGAGCGCAGCCGTCAGCGCCGCCACGGCCTGGCGTCCCATCTCCTCACGGGGGATGAGAAAGCGTGTAAAGTCGACTCGCTCTTTGGCCGGCCGGGTCGGATTTCCAAGCGCCACAACCGATAGATCGGCAGGGAATGACAAGCCCGCGCGACGAGCCGCACGTTCGAAGACGGCAGCGTCGGCGAGATCTTCGAAGAATGCGACGGTGGCTCCGCCAGTCACGATCTCGCTGAGAAGGTCCACGCTCTTTCGGTCAGCAGGCTGATGACACGTGATGGACGCGCCGGCCGTTGCGCATGCACCAGCAAAGCCAAGCCAGCGATCGACTGACGATTCAGCGCCTTCGCGGTGCCCGATATACGCGAAACATCGATGCCCCATGGAATAGGCCAGCCGCACGAGATCTGCGGTCGCGCCGGCATAATCGGCGCCGACATAGGGCACCGGTCCGCCGGCATCGTCGCGGCGCCCGACCGCCATGAAAGGATAGTCGCCCGCAACGAGTTGCGTCAGTTCCTGGCGATCGAATTCGCGACCGAGAATCAGGCATCCATCCGCGAGACGCAGACGACTGTTTTCCGTGAAGATGCGACGCTGACCGTTTTCGGTCGGCGCGGCCGTGAAGAGCAAAAGGTCGTACCCGTGCTGTTGCGCGCCATGCTCGATACCGAGA
>NZ_JBFUKD010000312.1:0-4128 GCF_056401005.1 Microvirga sp. P4_G7
CGAAGCCTTTAATCCGATGTCGGGAAAGAAGAATAAGAGAATTTCCGGAAAGAAGCGGAGCAATTCTGCTTCCCATCGGTCCTCGCTACCGGGGAGCAAGGTAAAAGTCACATCAAGAGGCCGGGCTTCAGGTAGAGCGGCGATCTGATCCTTTTCCGCAGTCGTGAGCCTACCCGATCGAAACAATAATGGAGTGTCGCGGCGCGCCGGCACCAATGTCACCACGTCCTTTCGCAGGCTGAGCGGAGGCGCGGTATTTACGGAGGGGCGGAACCGGGTGAGCGACTCTGTATTGATTTAGTGAGCAGCAGACTCGGCTAAAACTGCTTGGTCCAGTCCCCTCGCCGGATAGCTCCGACGAGGGGTTTTCGTTTCAGCCATGTCCTGGGAACAACCGCTGAGAGATCAGGCTCTCCGTCCACTCAGGGCGCGTGGCGACGCTTCTACCGCCGCATTTGGTGCACCGCAGCCGCAGGCCGACATCCGGGACAGCCGTCTGAGCGGGGAATCCCGAAGCATCGACCACGGCCTCATGCCCGCAACGGGGTCTGAGACATTCCGCACTGACGCTCGTAACTCCTAAACTCCGCATGTTGGTGAGGGTCATGGGGGCAATTTCATTACCCGCGCTGTCATACGCGCGACGCGGATTACGGCCTGCTTTCATGCAATGTTCCATTCGAACGAAATGAGAACATTGCCATCGCTTTAGGGGAACGTCTATGGTGGCGCTGCCCCAAGCGTGAGCTCAGCGTGTTCGGTCGTTGCTCGGGGCGAGAAATAGGACGAGGCCTAGCGAAATTGAAAACGTCCAACAGAACGTCCAACATTCTCTGAGCGCCGAACGCTTGGAATGCCCACAAAATAAGGGTTTCCTACAGATTCGAGATTTCGATTGGCGGTCTCCGTCTCCGCCACTACTGCGCCAGTGCCGTCCGTACCGCCAGCAGCTCCGAGACCGACCCCAGTCCCGCTCTGTCGCCCTGAAAGCGATCGTTTATGCCGGTTGCCTGTGCTTGCCCGTTTCATCGGAGTTGAAACGCTTGGCACCTTGCATGAGCGTCAGGGCGAGCTGAGCCAATCGACCACGAACGGCTTTCCCATCTCCTGGGCCGTGTTCGGATCTAATCGAGTTTCGCCGGGGCGGCCAGCTTGCCGCTGTGTTCGATGGCCAACTTTATGGCTCCACACAAATGGCCTTGAAGAACTCAATCCCACGGCGCTAACGCACCACGTCGCCAACTTCGAAACCACGCGCATTATTGACCCGGAAAGGCGCTCGCCGACTCAATGCACGGGGTCCCTTACAAGCAAGTATTGGCAGGCGATCGACGACGCACCTAGTAACAAGGCGGGTATGGATAGTAGCCGCAGGCAGGGGGCGGCGGCGGTGGTGGGTAGCGATAGTATGGTGCTGCAGCCGCCGCTCCGATGGCTGCGCCCGCGGCGGCTGCGCCCAGGGCGCCACCGGCACCGTACCATGCTCCTCTGTAGACAGGTGCGTGCCAATAGGCGCCGCCACGATAACCACCCACTGCCACGCCACCGTGGAAGCCCCCGAACCGCGCTGCAAAGAAGTCGATGAACAGGGCGGCAGGTCCCGTCGCGCCATTCAAGTTGCCTTCCAGAACGGCCACATCGAACGTGAGCGTGGTGCCCTCCAGCTTGGCGGATTTCAGGGTCACGACCGCATCAGCCACGTCCGAGCCACTGCCGCCCAAAACAGAGATGGTTGCGTTCGGTGGGTCTTTCGCAAAACTGTCCTTGCCTTGATCCCATTGCATGATGAACTGCTCGGTCGTGACGTGACCGGCGGCGCGCACGGGACGGTCGGCGAACACGATAGAGTTTGCAGCGACGCCAGTCAGAATGAGTTTATCGCCCTCTAAGCGAGCGCCTGCGGAATTGATGACGGCAAGCGATGGCTCAGGCGCCGTCTGCGCCGCAACCCCGATGGTTTTCTGAAGGGGAACATGCGGCTTCTTGTTCGCATCCTGAGCGAGGGCCTGGCCAGATGTTGCCGTGATACTCAAGAGCAGCAATGCAGTAGCTACGAGGTCATGGACGTTCATTTCGCGTTCCTCAATAACACGAGTTGACAGGCAAGCGCGGCCCCCCGGAGACGGCTGGCTTCAGGACGAATCAGAATTCATCGGAACTGTCTCGGCACCGATAGCCGATGAAGCATTGCGGATTGTTCGAGCTCGGGACCCACGCGGGCTCGGGGAACTGGTCGATCAGGCATTCTGCCGCGCTCCTGACGAAGCGGGCGTAAGTGTTGGGTCCCGTATCAAGGACGACAGCGCCTTCCTTCATCACGAGTTGCCGGTTGGCCGAGCATGGGCGTTGCGACGTCGGCGGCCCAACCTGCGCGGTGACTTCTGTTGCGAACAATGCCAAAGCGATGGCTGACAGCAAGCGTATCAAAGGTTCCTCCTCGAGCACTCGATGTATGGGAATTTGTCTTCGTTCCCTCGGACGAGCGAACGCCAGGGGTGGAAAGGCGTCTGAACGCAGCCTCAACACCAAATGAAGGACGGCTCGCTACGAGCCGCCCTTCCACAAGGCCGTTTTGCTCAATTGCCCGGCTTGTTCTTGATCGCAGCGTCGATCTGTTTCTTTACGGCGTCCAGGTTGAATGAAGCCGGGTCTTGCATCGGTGGGAAGTCGATCGCCGTGAGAGCCAACTTTCCGACGACCTCTTGCACGCTGACAAAGCGCCAGAATTCACGCGCGTAGAAGTCGTTCATGTAGCCGCCGCCCAAGTCGTTGAGGCTCTGGCCGCCGATTGAGGGCGTCCGCTCAAAGGGGTCTTGGCGAATGTTGACCATCACGGGCATATCGGTTGTGACCTTCGCGCCCGGCCAACCCTGCGGCTGCTGATAGAACTGGAACTTGAAATCCCCGATCCGAATGGCCCCGAGCTGAGGACCGCCGAAATAGAAGAATTCACGCCGCGTAGAGGGTCCATTGCCCTGCAGTAGGTCGAGCTGGTTATAGCCGTCGAGATGGTTCTTGTAGGTACGGTCCCCCAGCTTCACGCCGCTCAGGAGTTGGCCCGTGATATCGGTGTTACCGGCTGCGGCGAGGAGAGTCGGAAACCAATCCAATGCCGAGAAAATACCATTCTCGACCGTGCCCGGTTTCACTTTGCCCGGCCAGCGGATGATTGCGGGAGCCCGGAACCCGCCTTCCAAGACTGTTCCCTTGGTTCCTTTGAATGGGGTCATGCCGCCATCGGGCCACGTAAACACTTCAGCGCCGTTATCGGTGGTGAAGACGACGATTGTGTTGTCCGCCTGGCCCGAATCTTCCACGCATTTTATGAGGGAGCCGACGCTGTCATCGAGCTGCGCCATCCCGGCCTCTTCAAGACCATAGTTCGTCGTGCTGTTCATGAGCCCCTGATATTTTGGCGACAGGAACGTCCACACGTGCATGCGGGTCGTGTTGTGCCAGACAAAGTAAGGCTTCCCGTCTGTCTTGGCTTTGTCCATGAAATCGCACGTGGACTTGACCAGCACTTCGTCGAAGGTCGTCATGTCATATTTCGCCTTCGGGCTGATGTCGTGCATGTTCGGCACGTTCGTCATGTTCGGGAAAGGTGCGAGAGGCCCCTCATCCACGATCCTCTGTTTGCCAATTCTGCCCCAGCGTGGTTGTTCGGTCGCGTCGTCTGTGTCCGTCGCCCAGGTGTGCACCAGATTGCGAGGGCCGACCTTGTCACGATAGGACTGGTCGTCGGGGAATGAATACCAATAGGGGTCGGACATCGCGTCGAGGTGGTAAAGGTACCCAAAAAATTCGTCGAAGCCATGCAGTGTCGGCAGATACTTATTTAAATCGCCAAGATGGTTTTTTCCGAACTGGCCGGTGACGTATCCTTGGTTTTTAAGAGCCGAGGCAATGGTTGCTGCCTGAGCTGGCATGCCGACATCGGCGCCCGCCTGGCCGACCGTCGTAAGTCCCGTGCGCAACGGGATTTCACCGGTGATGAAACTCGCTCGGCCCGCGGTGCAACTCGCCTCGGCATAATAGTCCGTGAACATCATGCCCTGAGAAGCCAGTCGGTCGAGGTTGGGCGTCTTTCCGGACATGATACCCCGGTGATAGGCGCCAATGTTGAAC
>NZ_JBFUKD010000313.1:0-4078 GCF_056401005.1 Microvirga sp. P4_G7
GAGCAGCTCGCCTTCATCGTCGGGACGAAGCTGCTCATTCTGGAAAGCAGCGAGGGTGAACTTCGCTATAATCCGAATTCCGGTCACACGCTCTCAGGCACCGCGACGAAGGTGATCTTGGCCGAGATGGGTTCTGCCGTTGTCGATCCGACGACCGGCCTGCTCACCGGTTACGATACCATCGCAACCATCGACGGCGTCGCCATCAGCGGCACCRCGGGCGATCCGACGACGTTGTTGCAAAACACGTTCACGACGCTGCGCGCCGGCAACCTGACGACACTCACGGGTGAAATCCACAGCTACGCGGTCGACTACGTGGGCGGTGACGGAAATGACGTCGTCGGCGGCTATGGGTTCAACGATACGATCGACGGCGGCGATGGCGACGATACGGTCGTCTTCACGGGTACGCGGTCGAACTACGACGTCGTCGACAACGGTGACGGCAGCTTCAATGTGACCGACCTTCGCGCTCTGGCGAACGGCGGGCAGGGCACCGACAAGGTGCTAAACGTCGAATCCTTCCAGTTCTCGGATGGCGTCATCGATGTCGCGAATGTCGTCGGAAGCGGTGTCAACGAGGCTCCCACCAACTTTGCTCTGTCGGAAGACGAGGTTGAAGAGAATGTGGATATCGGAACCGTCGTCGGTACTTTCTCGGCGACCGATCCCGAGGGCCACGGACTGACCTATACGCTCAAGACCAATCCAGGAAACCGCTTCGAGATCGTCGGAAATGAGCTGCGGGTGAAGGGGGCGCTCGATCATGAGGCGACCGGTTCCTACAACCTCAACGTCGAAGTATCCGACAACGCCAACAACAAGGTGTTGCAGACCTTTGCCATTACGGTGACCGACAAGGATGAGGCACCGGTCAACCTGAAACTCACCGGCACGACCGTGTGGGAGCACGCCGAAGTCGGGGACACCGTCGGTACCTTCTCGGCGACGGATCCCGAGGGCACCGCCATCACCTATTCCATCGTGGGCGGTTCGGATGTCTTCGAGATCGACGGCAACACCCTCAAGGTGAAGCAACTTACCGCCGACATCTCCTACCAAGTCACGGTTCTCGCCACGGATGCAGGCGGAAACACGGTCGAGCAGAACTTCAAGATCGATGTCACTGATGAAAGCGGGCGGCCGCTCGAGCCCAAGGGCACGATCACCATCGACGCTTCGGGTGCGACGTCGAACATGGATCTCGAAGCCTTCATTCGCGGTGGCTTCATCGCCGATGCGGCCGGTGGCGGCTTCCCGGTCTTCGATAACGGCTCTGCATTTGCCGGTGAGGAGATGTTCATCGGCTATGGCGACCAGACGACGTCGAAATACGTGCTGGCCCACGGTCAGGTGCAGTATGCATTCGGCACGCACACGGTCGCCGGTACGATCAACACGATCGAATACGGGACGCGTGGCGGAGGCACTTACGATGCCAATGGCTACTTTGTAGGCGGAAATGCCCAGCTCCGCATCACGGGAATGGATCTGAACAACCCTGTGCCGACTCCCGCCGAAGAGGCGGAGGTCGAGTTGAATGGGCCAGTGCACAACTTCGCTCTCGCTCACATGTACGGCGCGACGGYAGATCCGGAGAGACTCGCGAAGTATGCTGACGCACTTGATGCCTACGCCCAGCATTACGTCGGTTCGTCGTTCAACGATGCCTATGTCGGCACGCGGTACAACGATACGATCGACAGCGGTGGTGGCAGTGATGCGTTCGACGGCGGTGGCGGCGACGATATCGTCGTCTTCAGTGGCCGCAAGGACGGATATACGTTGGCGAAGCTGGCGAACGGAAATGTTTCCATCACCGACAACGCGACGATGAATCAAACCGTCCTGACGAACATCGAGACAGCGCGATTCAGCAATCGCCTCGTGAACCTCGGTGACTTCTCGGAAACGGCTCTCAACGAGTCGCCGGTCGATCTGGCGATATCCGGTTCGGCGCTTGCGGAGGACGCTGCGCTCGGAGCGTTGGTCGGCACGCTTTCGGCCAAGGATCCGGAAGGCAAGGCAGTGACGTTCGTACTCTCGGGCGATGCCGGCGGTCTCCTCGAACTGGTGGGCAACGACATACGATTGAAGGGGGCGCTCGACTACGAGTCCGCGAAATCCCACGCCTTCACCGTCGTCGCGACGGACGGAGACGGGGAGAAGAGCACCAAGACGTTCTCACTCACTGTCGGCGATGTGAACGAAGCTCCATCGCTGCCGGTGCTGTCTCGTACGAGCATCTCCGAGAATGCCGAGGTCGGTGCGCAGGTCGGGACGCTTTCCTCGAGTGATCCGGAAGGTGGCAAGATTTCCTTCTTGCTCAAGAGCAATCCGGGTGGAATCTTCAAGCTCGTCGGAAACAAGCTCGTCCTCGCAAAAACCGTCGACTACGACAAGGCGCAGAGCCATACGGTCACGATCGAGGCCAAGGATGCGAGCGGTCTCGTCACCACGCAGAAGATCAAGATCGATGTCACCGATGTCGCCAAGACAACCTTGGGAACGATCGCGGCCGACGTTCTCAAGGGCGGCGCTGGAGTCGATGTTCTTCGTGGCGGAGATGGAAACGACGTGCTGAACGGCGGCGGCGGCGGCGACAAGCTGTACGGCGGCACCGGACGGGACAAGGTCTACGGTGGTAACGGCGCGGACAAGCTCTACGGCAACGCCGATGCGGACACATTCGTGTTCAAGTCCATCAAGGACACCACAGTGGAGTCGTCGGGCCGCGATACGATCTACGATTTCTCGCGCAGCCAGAAAGACAAGATCGATCTGTCCGGCATGGATGCCAAGGCAACCGTGAAGGGCAATCAGGCGTTCAAGTTCATCGGAACGAAGGACTTCACCGAAAAGGCTGGAGAACTCCGCTACGAGAAGGTCAAGGGCGGTGCTTACGTCTACGGCGACGTCAACGGCGATGGCCAGGCCGATTTCAGCATCTATCTCAAGAGCGTTGCCTCCCTGTCCAAGGGCGACTTCCTCCTCTGAGCATAGTGCCACTGCAAAATTTCACCGGAGGCGTCGTATGTCGCCTCCGGTTCTTCCTTTCCAACATCGACAAGTTTCATCATCGTGCAGCGCGCCCGCACTTCCATTCGTTCAACCACCGCCCTTATCGCGGCCGCCATGCTCGTCGCTGGCCCTGCGCTGGCGCAATCCGCCGCGCCGGCTGAACCAGAAGGCAGCGTGGTCGAACTAGACCCTATCACAGTGACTGCCACGAAATCGGGCGAGCGGGTTTATGATGCGTTGTCCGGATCGAGTGTGCTCACGCGCGACGAGCTGCAGCGCCAGGTTCAGCCGAGTTCCGTCTCGGATGTCCTGCGGCTTATTCCCGGTGTCACGACCCAGGTCGGTGCGGGCGATCCCGGAACCGGCGTGAACGTCCGTGGCTTGCAGGATTTCGGTCGGGTCAACGTCCTCGTCGACGGTGCTCGCCAGAACTTTCAGCGGGAAGGTCACGCCGCTCGCGGTACTTTCTACTTCGACCCCGAAATGATGAAATCCGTCGACGTCACCCGGGGCCCCGTCTCGTCACTCTACGGATCGGGTGCAATCGGCGGTGTCGTCAGTTTCACGACCCTCGACGCTGACGACGTGATCGGGGAGGGACGGTTGATCGGCGCGCGATTGAAAGCTGCGTTCGAGACCAACGGAAACACTCCCGTTCTGCACGGTGAGGTCGCGGCAAAGCAAGCCACGTTCGACGTGATGGGTGCGGCGACGTGGCGCTCCGCTGGCGACTATACGTCCGGTGATGGAAGAGTTGTCGAGTTCACCGCGCAGGATCTGCTCTCCGGTCTGTTCAAGACGCGTATCCGCCCTGCTGACGACCAGGAAATCACATTGTCGGCGCTGCGGATACGCAACACGTTCGGCAGCGGTCTGACGACGATTTACAACACGGACGCCATCGCCGATACTTTCACGGCTGGGTATCGGTGGACCCCGGATTCCCAAGTTTGGAATCTTAACGCGAAAGTCTATTTCACCGGTACCGATGTCAAACAGACGGTCAACGATGGAATCTTCGCCGGCGCCACGAAATCATTCCGTATTGGAACGT
>NZ_JBFUKD010000314.1:0-4075 GCF_056401005.1 Microvirga sp. P4_G7
ACCTTGCTTCGAACGGCGTGAGATCGGTCTGCAGATCGCTGAGAAGTAACACGCTGGAAAGTCGTGCCATCAGTGCCCCCTTGGTCCCCCGTAGGTGGGAACCGACCTCGTCTAGGTCAAGCTTGCTCCGATACCCTTATTTCTACCCTAACGGAAGATAAAAGCACCATCATCGTCAGGCTTTCACAACTTTTGGATCAATAATCCCCGCCCGGGCAAAAGCATTGCGCGTATCGACGATGACGTTGGCATAGTCGGCCACCATTCGATAATTCATGTCATCATGATCCGTCGCCAGCAGCACGGCATCATACTTGGCGATCGTCTTGGCCTCCAGGGGAACGGAGTGACGTCCCGCGAGTGGCCCGTGCTTGCGGGTCGGCGGCAGGGTCGGGATATGGGGATCATGATAATCGACGCTCGCCCCCCGGGCCTCCATGAGCTCGATGAGCTTCATGGAAGGGCTTTCCCGCATGTCATCGACGTTCTTCTTGTAGGCGACGCCCAGGATCAGGATTTTGGCCCCGCTGAATGCACGGCCGCTCCTGTCGACGGCCGCGACGAGACGGTCGACCACGTAATACGGCATATGGGTGTTGATCTGCCCGGCCAGCTCGATGAACCGGGTGGTGACGTCGTATTCCCGCGCCTTCCATGTCAGGTAGAAGGGATCGATCGGGATGCAATGTCCGCCGAGGCCTGGCCCGGGATAGAACGGCATGAAGCCGAAGGGCTTGGTTTTTGCCGCCTCGATCACCTCCCAGATGTCGATGCCCATGGCGTCGTAGACGACCTTCAGCTCGTTCACGAGAGCGATGTTGACGGCCCGAAAGATGTTCTCTGTGAGCTTCACCGCCTCGGCCGTCGCCGAGGAGGAGACCGGCACGGTCTTGACGACCAGTTGACTGTAGAGGGCGTCGGCAAGGGCGCCCGCATCTGCTCCGTCCCCGCCGACGACCTTGGGGATGGTCGAGGTCCCGAAATCCGGATTGCCCGGGTCTTCGCGCTCCGGCGAGAAGGCGAGAAAAAAGTCACGCCCGCTCTTCAGGCCCCTCGCCTCGAAGATCGGCTTCAACACTTCCTCGGTGGTTCCCGGGTAGGTGGTGGATTCCAGAACCACCAGCTGGCCCGGCCGCAGACAGCGCGCGATCGCGTGAGCTGTGTTCTCCACATAGGAAAGATCGGGCTCGCGATGCTTGGTCAGCGGCGTCGGGACGCAGATCAGGAGAGCGTCGGGCTCGTCCAACCGGTCGAAATTCGTGGTCGCTTCCAAACGCCCCGCGGAGACTGCTTCCGCCACATGGGCCGCGCCAATGTGCTTGATATAGCTATCACCCTGATTGAGCCGGTCGACATATGACGCGTTGATGTCGAAGCCGAGAACTTGGAATCCGGCCTTCGCGGCCGTCAACGCGAGCGGCAGCCCGACGTAACCGAGGCCGATGATCCCGATCCGGGCGGTCCTCGCGGTGAACCGATCGAGAAGCGAGGCCATATCGATGGCCGGTCCGTCGGTACCCTTGGTACGATCCGCGCCCATTTTCCTGCTCCCGCCCCAGAACCGGCTCTGTGTCTGATGGGGATGCGCCCGACAGTCAAGATTGGCAGATCCGCGTACCTCGCACCTTGTCAGGGGCCGCGTGCCACGCCACAAGGCACACCATGCTTCACGCGAATGACCTCACCTTCCGCATCGGCGGCCGCCTCATCCTCGACCACGCCTCCTTCAACCTGCCGACAGGAAGCAAGGTCGGCCTGGTCGGGCGCAATGGCGCGGGCAAGACCACCTTGTTCCGCATCATCCAGGGCGAAGTCTCGACCGAGAGTGGTTCGATCGCCCTGCCCCGCAACGTCAAGATCGGCGGCGTCGCCCAGGAAGCCCCAGGAGGGCCGGAGACGCTCATCGAGGTCGTGCTTGCCGCCGACACCGAACGGACGGCGCTTCTCGTCGAGGCAGAGACGGCGGACGGGTTCCGTCGGGCCGAGATCGAGACCCGCCTGAACGATATCGGCGCGCATGCCGCGCCCTCGCGCGCCGCCGCGATCCTGCACGGCCTCGGCTTCGATGCCGACGCTCAGAAGCGCCCCTGCTCGGATTTCTCGGGTGGTTGGCGCATGCGCGTCGCCTTGGCCGCGGTGCTCTTTACCGAGCCTGATCTCCTGCTTCTCGACGAGCCCACGAACTATCTCGATCTCGAAGGTACGCTCTGGCTGTACGATTATCTGGCGCGCTATCCGCATACCGTGCTCATCATCAGTCACGATCGCGATCTCCTCGACACCTGCGTCAACCACATCCTGCATCTCGATCGCGCCAAACTCGCGATCTATCGCGGTGGCTACACCTCCTTCGCTCGCCAACTAGCGGAAAAGCGCGAGCTGAACGCGAAGGCTCGTGTGAAGCAGGAAGCCGAACGCAAGCACCTCCAGGCTTTTGTCGATCGCTTCAAGGCTAAAGCCTCGAAGGCGAGACAAGCGCAGTCGCGCGTCAAGCGGTTGGCCAAACTCGAACCCATCGCCGCTTTGGTCGAAGAGGATGTGGTTCCGTTCGATCTACCGAGCCCGGACCGCGCCCTCGCACCGCCCTTGATCACCGTCGAGAGCGCAGCCGTCGGGTATGGCGACAAGATCATTCTCGACCGGCTGAACCTCTCGATCYCCCCAGATGACCGCATCGCCTTGCTGGGTTCCAACGGAAATGGCAAATCGACCTTCTGCAAACTCGTCGGCGGCCGTCTCGATCCGCTGAAGGGCGAGATCCGCTTCCCGACCAAGATGGACGTCGCCTATTTCGCGCAACATCAGCTCGAAGAGTTGAATCCGAAGGCGACGGCTTTCGATCACGTGTTCGCCCGGATGCCGAATGCTCCGATTGCCAAGGCACGCGCCCGCACCGCGCAACTCGGCTTTCCAGGCGCGAAAGCCGACACCCCTGTCGCATCGCTCTCGGGCGGAGAGAAGGCGCGGTTACTGATGGGTCTGGCAGCTTTCAACGGCCCTCATCTTCTGATCCTCGACGAGCCGACGAACCATCTCGACATCGACAGCCGCACTGCCCTGATGGAAGCCATCAACGATTATAGCGGCGCAGTGATCCTCGTCAGTCACGATCGGTTTCTCATCGAGGCCTGCGCCGACCGGCTGTGGCTCGTCGGAGGCGGCAGCGTGAAGCCGTTCGACGGCGACATGGACGATTACCGTCAGCTCGTTCTCTCTGGAGAATTGCAGCCCGAACGTCGCGCGGCAAAGCCCCAAACCAACAACGCATCGCGCGTCGACGAGCGGCGCGCGGCCGCCGAAAGACGCGTTGCGCTCGCTCCCCTGCGCAAGAAACTCGAAGGTCTCGAGGCTCGCATGGCGAAACTTGCCGAGGTCATCAGCAAGGTCGATCAGGCGCTGGAAGACGGCACCGCGTTCCAAAAAGATCCGGCGAAGGCGACGGAGCTCTCCCGCATGCGCGCGGAAGCCGCCGAGACACTTGCAACCGTCGAGGAAGAATGGCTGAGCGTCAGCGGGGAAATCGAGGCAGCGAACGGCTGAGGTCGGCGCCTGCCGCAATCTCCAACTGTCACCATCCTGAAGATCCGCAAAGCGGCGTCGCGAATGAGGGTTCAGCGACCACTGAAGACGCCTCGACCTTCGAGACGCGACTGTGTCGCTCCTCAGGATGAGGCTCTAGAGCGGGACCAGGGGCCGAATTTCGAGACGAGAAGCCGATCAGTTGCAGACCTACTTCACGATCCGATCGAGCTTGTTGTTGACGAAGAAGTAGAGCTCTCGTCCGCCGGGCTCCGCATAAAGGACCTGGACTTCCCGTTGGCCCTTGCCGCTTTCTCCGACAAGCACGTCGGTCGCCGGCTTGCCCTTGAGCCGCGCGAGCTCGCATTCCGCAATACCCGGTTCGATTGCCGTGGCCGTTCCCGGCGCCGCTCCTGTGCATCGCCCGTCAGGACCGAGAACCGGACCGTAATCCGGCGTGGCGACGGCCATCACCGGGGGTTGCGCGGCAGATGGAGCCATGGCGGGTGTGGACAGCGCCGGCGGCTGTGACGGGCCCGCGCACGCGGCAAGACTA
>NZ_JBFUKD010000315.1:0-4068 GCF_056401005.1 Microvirga sp. P4_G7
GAGTGATCTCGGCGACGGCGGGCAGGGATTTGTCGGCCTGCTGCGAGCGGATACGAGCCCGGTCCAGCTCGAAAACCTGCAAAGCCTTTTCTTTCGCAATGGTGATCGCTGGCATGCGCTGGAAGTTTACGAACGCCGTGTTCTTGTCCCGTCGATGGACGTGCCGGCCCATATCCGCGACGTCTTGCCGCGAACGACGGCGAGCGTGGAGACGATCGGGACATTGCGCAAGGCGAGCGCCCGGTTCGATGGACGTGACACGGTATCGACGCTCAAGGATCCTGTTCGGATGGGCATGGATCTCGTCATCGAATTGTCGGGCGGAATGCTCGTGAGCGGATGGCTCCTTGATCCGGAAGGCCTGGTGAATTCCGTCGTCCTGCGTGCGGGATCCCACGCTGCCGCCGTCAACGAGATTTGGACGAGATTGCCGCGTCCCGATGTTACTGCGACCTTTCAACATGACAATCTGTTCGCGCGCGGAATGGATCCGTTGTTGAACGACTACGGATTTCTAGCCTTCGTTCCCGGAGTGGCGACGGAGAGTGACGGGCCGGTTTATTTCGAGTTGTCGCTCGGAGATGATGAGGCCAGCGCGTTCTATCCGCTGACCCCGATCCGAGGATTGTCGCGCCGCGCACTCGAGAGACTCATCTCTTCTCTCGACCCTCGGATGGTGGGCGGCGCGAAGGTCATCGAGCGACACATCGGCCCCATGATGCAATCGCTCGATCATCCCGGACCACATATCGTCGAGATGCGCGATTTCGCGTTCCACGACGCGGCCGGGACGACGGCGCTGATCATCGGGTGCGGGTCGGACGTGGAAGAGGTCTCGACGACCCTGTCTCTCCTCGCGCTCGATCCGGAGACGCACGATACACCGATCGTCGTGTCAGTTCCGGTCGAAGCCTATGGCGAAATTGCCAGCGAGGTTCAGCGCCTCGCTGGGTTCTACGGATTGGGAATTCGTGTCATCGCGGCCAAAGGTGTGCAGGACCCTTGCGATGCGTTCGAGGCTGCTGTGGTGGGGACCAAAGCCGAGACGCTGGTGTTCTTGAGCGCGGGCGTTCTGCCGCGCCAGACGGGTTGGCTCGCGCGTTTGCAACGCGCCCATCACGCCCGCGGCGGCAAGGTCCTCGTCAGCCCGACGATCGTGTTCGAAGATGATTCCATTCGCTTCGCCGGCACCTGGCTCGACGACGACGAGCGACTGCTCGTGGATCGCTTTCTGGGTTACCCGCGCGAAGTTGTGCGTGGCGCGGAACCGACAGAGGTCGTGGCAGGCACCACCACATGCTGCATCGTCTCGCGGACGGCAATCGAAAGTACCGGCGGTTTCAGCCGGATCTACCTGGGAGCGACCGAGAAGGGCAGGGATCTCTGCTTAAAGCTCAGACTCTCCGGCACGCCATCGCTTTGGCTGCCGGACGTCGAAATGATCACTGCCGATGAAGACCATGGAGCGGCGGGCGCACTGTCTCGCCGGCTCGCCCAGCGCATCGACCGCTGGAGTTTCGACCGCCGCTGGTCGCTCTTGGTCGCCAACATGCGAGGTTGAAATGAACGATCGATCGTTGCGCGTTCTTGTCGTCTCTCACGGCCATCCGAGCTTCTCGCTCGGGGGAGCGGAAATCGCGTCCTATAATCTTCACAAGGGGCTGAATCGTGCAGCCCGTGTCACGTCGCGGTTCCTTGCGCGGGTCGGACATCCCGTTGCGAGGCATAGTGGAACGGCCCTTCTGAGCCTGCGTCAGAAGGACGGCGAAATCCTCTACCATGCCGATGAGTACGACCACTTTCTGCTGTCGAACCACAATACCGAGGAAGTCGAACGGGATTTCCTGCGGGTGGTACGCGAACTCAAACCAGAGGTGATCCACTTCCATCACTTCATCGGCCTTGGTCTCGAGTGCCTGTTCGCGGTGCGAAAGGCGTTGCCGAACGCGGTGATCGTGGTGACGTTCCACGAGTTTCTAGCCATCTGCCATCACCACGGGCAGATGGTGAAGACCGGGAGCACGAAGCTGTGCGATCGCGCTTCGCCTGCGGATTGCAATGCGTGCTTTCCCGAGATATCGCCCGCGCGCTTCCTGCGGCGCGAATATTTCATACGATCGCTTCTGCAGGTCGCGGATCATTTCGTGTCGCCGAGCCAGTTCCTGATCGATCGCTATGTCGATTGGGGCTTGCCAGCCGACAAGTTCACCCTGATCGAGAACGGTCTCGATATCACGATGCCGGCGGAGCCGCGTCCGCTGCCAAGTCCGAAGGCACGGCGGGCACGCTTTGCCTATTTCGGGCAGATCACATCGTTCAAAGGTGTCGATGTTCTGCTCGATGCGGTTTCGCGGATTCCGGAGGCGATTTGGGGCGACGACGCTCAGCTGATGATTTTCGGCGGCAATCTCGAACGTCAGCCGAGACCCTTCCAAGAGAAGATCGAAAAGCTCGTGGAACAAGCAGGTCCACGCGTTCGCTTCTACGGCGCCTACAAGAACAGCGAGATGCCGCGACTGATGAGATCCGTCGACTGGACCATCATCCCGTCGATCTGGTGGGAGAACTCGCCCATCGTGATTCAGGAATCGTTCTTTCACGGCCGCCCGCTGATCTGCAGCAATGTCGGGGGAATGGCGGAGAAGATCACCGACGAGGTGGATGGCCTGCACTTCCGCGTCGGCTCCTCAGAAGACTTGATCGACAGGATGGTCGAAGCGCTGACCGACAAAACATTGTGGGATCGGCTGCGCGCCGGCATCAAGCGTCCGATCGATTTCGAGGAATGCGCGCGGCAGCATCTCGATCTCTACCGCGACCTGTCCTCGCGCGATGCCTCGGCCGTTCCGCTCGCGGCACAATCCGCCTGACCGACACCTGAAACGAAACCAACACAAAGGGAGATATCCATTGGCACGCGTTCTCGTCATGATCCCGTCCGGGGAAGTCTACGATCACGACAGCGTTCGCTGGTACCGCTACAGCGACGTTCAAAGCCACATCAACCACTATCACAACATCGGCGACGCGTTCGTCTTCGACTCGTCGTTGAAGCTTTTGAACTACGATAAGCTCGGCGTTCTTCCGATCGCCAATCCCAATCTCGATGATATCGATCGGTTGAACGAGGAATACGACTACGTCTTCCTGCGGGGTTCTAACTATGTCCACAAGGACATGCGCTGGAGCCAGACGATCGATGTCCTGAAACGTCTGAAAATTCCCGTCATCGCCTACGGCATTGGCGCCCAAGCTCCGGTGAAGGGAAAAATCGAACTGTCGGCGGAGACCAAGACGGTGCTCCGTATGATGGCGGATTCGACGACCTCCATCGGTGTGCGCGGCGCATATTCGGCGCAGGTGCTGTGGGATATCGGGATCAAGAACGTTCGCATTGTCGGTTGCCCGACGGCGTTCCGGCGTAACGATCCCCACATGTCGATTCGGTTGCCGTCCCTCGACAAGGTCAAGCGCGTCGGCATCACGCTCCGTCGCGAGGTTTCGCCAGCGTATGCGCAAGACATCAAGCGATATCTCACCTTCCACCGTGACTTGGTGAAGTCCTTGGCCCAGCGCTTCGATGTGGTGCTGATGGCCCAGGGTGAAGTCGAGGAAAAGAAGATCGTTTTCGGTACGCCCGAGCAGAAGGAAGAGGCATTTGCGGCTCTTCGCGCCAACAAGTGGGTGTCAGAATGGTACATGGACGAGACCATGGAGAAGCTTCACCGCGAGCGCCTTTTCTATTCGGATGTCGTCGCCGATTATGAAGACCTGGTTCAGCAGAAGGATCTCGTTCTCGGGTACCGGCTGCACGGCAATCTCATGGCGCTTTCGAACGGGACGCCGTCGATCTACTTCACCTACGACAGTCGTACGGTGGAGTTCGCGGAGACCTATCAGATCCCGAGTTTCGACGTGTTCTCCGGCAAGGATTTCAATATCGAGGACTATTGGGACCAATCCCTGTTCGACAAGTTCAATCGCGCCTACCACCACACCTATCGCGAAATGCACCAGTTCCTGACGGAGAATGGCGCCGATACGAAAATGATCGACGTCATGCAGAAG
>NZ_JBFUKD010000316.1:0-4064 GCF_056401005.1 Microvirga sp. P4_G7
CCGCCAAGCGTTTTGCGTGGGAGGAGGGTTCCGATACCCCGCCGCAACGCCGTCTCGTCGGCATGCACTTCGAGCGGGTGAAGGCGGTGCGTACCCGGGGCATCGACCCCCATAACAAGGACGCAGTGCTGAACCTGCTCGCCATCGCATTCGAAGAGGGCGACCAGCCGTCGGGCACTGCGACCTTGATGTTCTCCGACGGCGCCGCGATCCAGGTCGACGTGGAATGCATCGAAATGCAGATGAAGGACCTCGGCCCGGTATGGGCCGCCGAGAGCCGGCCGACGCATGACGATGTGCCGGTGGAGCGCTCCTGATGGCGCAGCGACTTGACGCGCGGAAACAGGATTTCCCGCGGGCCTTCGCCCAATTGCTTTCCGCCAAGCGGGAGATCTCCGAGGATGTGGATCAGGCCGTACGCGCGATCATCGAGGATGTGATCGCCCGCGGCGACACGGCTCTCATCGACTATACGAAGCGCTTCGATGCGCTCGATCTGACACCTGAACGGCTGCGCGTCTCCGACGCGGAGATCGACGCCGCAGAAGCGCAATGTCCCCGCGACGCCTACGATGCGCTCAAGCTCGCGAAGGAGCGCATCGAGGTCTATCACCGCGCCCAGCGCCCCGAGGATTCGCTGACGACGGATGCGCTCGGCGTCACGCTCGGCTGGCGCTGGACTGCGCTTGAATCGGTTGGAATCTATGTGCCCGGCGGCCGCGCGAGCTACCCCTCCTCGGTCCTGATGAACGCGGTTCCGGCGAAGGTCGCAGGAGTGCCACGGATTGCCATGGTAGTACCGACACCGCGTGGCGAGACCAATCCCCTCGTGCTTGCGGCCGCGCGTCTCGCCGGCGTCGACGAGGTTGTCCGTGTCGGCGGTGCACAGGCCGTAGCGGCGCTTGCTTACGGTACGGAAACAATTCAACCGGTGGCCAAGATCGTCGGACCTGGCAATGCCTATGTGGCGGCGGCGAAGCGGCGGGTCTTCGGTCAGGTCGGCATCGACATGATCGCCGGCCCGTCGGAGGTCCTGGTGCTGGCCGACGGTGGTGCCAATCCCGATTGGATCGCTGCCGACCTCCTGGCGCAGGCGGAGCATGATCCAGTCGCACAAGCGATCCTGGTCACGGATAGTCCTGGCCTGGCGGACGCCGTCGAGAAGGCGGTCGAGCGCCAGCTGCTTACGCTGCCGAAAGCGGAGATCGCCGGCGCGAGCTGGCGCGATTTCGGCGCGATCATCATCGTCGAAACGCTGGACGCTGCCATTCCGCTGGTGGACAGGCTGGCCCCCGAGCATCTCGAAATCGAGACACATGACCCCGAGGCGCTCGCGGCGAAGGTGAGAAATGCCGGCGCCATCTTCCTCGGCAGCCATACGCCCGAGGCGATCGGCGATTACGTCGGCGGCCCGAACCACGTGCTCCCGACGGCCCGGTCGGCCCGCTTCTCGTCCGGTCTCGGCGTGCTTGACTTCATGAAGCGAACCTCGATCCTGAAATGCGACGCGAACTCTCTGCGCGCCCTTGGACCGGCCGCGATCGCACTCGGGCGTTCGGAGGGCCTCGAGGGCCACGCGCGTTCCGTGGCGATCCGCCTGAATATGTGACGATGGGAGATGGTATGGCGAGCGGAGGAGACGAGCGATGCCACCTTGTTGCCGTCACGCTCGACGAGGCCTCGATCGGTCGCGGTAATCCGGACCAGGAGCATGAGCGCGCCATYGCCATCTACGACATTATCGAGGAGAACTTCTTTGCCCTGCCGAATTATGACGGCGGGCCTTATGCGCTACACATCGCGCTCGTCGAAAAGAAGCTCTGTCTCGAAGTGCGGACGGAGGCGGGCTCGACGCTCGTCACGCATCATCTCTCGCTGACACCGTTTCGAAAAGCGATCCGCGACTACGACATGATCTGCGATAGCTATTATCGGGCGATCCGTTCTGCCTCGCCCTCACAGATCGAGGCCATCGACATGGGGCGTCGCGGCCYCCACAACGAGGCGGCGGACCTTTTGCTGAAGCGCTTGGAGGGAAAGCTCGTCGTCGACTTCGATACGGCGCGGCGTATCTTTACCCTCATTTTCGCGCTTCATTGGCGAGGCTGACGCTTGGACGAGGCAGCGCGCCCGAAACGGATTCATTCGGTTCTCTTCGTCTGCGCCATGAATGCTGTGCGTTCACCGATGGCGGAAGCGATCGCGCGGTATTACTTCGGCAAATCGATCTACGTGCAATCCGCAGGAGTGCACAAAAGCGACGTCGACGGCTTTACGACGATGGTGCTCGATGAAATCGGCATCGACGCGTCGAAACATAAACCGCGCACGCTCGACGAATTGGAGGAATGGGAGGGTTTGAACTTCGACCTTATCATTTCCTTGTCGCCAGAGGCTCATCACCAGGCGTTGGAACTGACAAGGACGCTTGCGTCCGAAGTCGAGTATTGGCCGACGCCGGATCCGACGATCACGCAGGGGTCACGCGACCAGGTGATCGACGCCTATCGACATGTCCGCGACGTGCTGCTCGCGCGGATCCGCACGCGCTTGAGAAGCTCAGAATCCAGCAGCCCTGATTAGGGCGATCGTTCCCAGGCCCACAGCGAGAGCGACGAGCTCGGTTCGGGCCAAAAGCATGGTGATGATCGTCGCGCCGACAGCGATCGCTGCCGTTATGCCCTTGTCGAGGACGATGGGAAGAATCGTTGCCATGATGATCGAGCCGGGAAGGGCTCGGAGCCCGCGCTCTACTCGCGGTGTGATGGCGACCTTGCTCATCACGACCGCTCCTGCGATCCGGCACAGGAACGTCGCGACGGTCATGGCGACGATGGCGATGGTCGCACCCCAAGGGCCGGCGATGAGTGTGTGAAACGCCGTCATTCGATCAGCATCCCAGCGGCAACGCCCGCCAATGCGCCAGCGACGAGGTAGAAGTAACCGGGGACGAATGCATGAACGAGGAGTGCCGTGATGCCGGCGATCAGCCACGGCAGGGCAGGGCGAACTCCCTTCCAGAGCGGCACAAGCATCGATGCGAAGAAGATAGGCATGACGAGATCGAGACCGAACCGCTGCGGTTCCGGGATTAGCGCTCCGGCAAAATAGCCGGCGAGGGTCGCGGCGATCCAGATCAGCCACAGGATGACGCCGGAGYCGAGCAGAACGCCGAGGTCTCGACCCCCTTGGTTGTAGTAGTGCGAGCTGACGAGCCAGTTCGCCTCTGTCAGGACGAAGAAATTGAGACCCGATCGCCAAAGCGGCTCGCGAGCGAGCCAGGGCTGCAGAGTCGCGCCAAGGAGAGTCAATCGCGCATTGACGACGGCCGTCACCATCATGATGGCGAGGATCGTCGAAGGCGACCAGACCGTCTGCCAGATTTCCAACCCCACCATCTGGGATGCGCCGGCATAGACGAAGGTGCTCAGTCCGAACGCCTGAGCGAGCGACAAACCTTTCTGTGACGCGGCGGTCCCGAAGGCGGCCGAGAACACGATGAACCCCGGAAAAGCTGGCAGGGCCATGACGACACCCCGGCGAAAGCCCGCAAGTGTCGGAGAGTGTCGTTCAGAAGCGGACATTGGTTTTCGGTGCGCTGACCATCCCACGTAACCGCAGGAGCCTATCGGATCGAGGTTCCGGGCGCATCGTGCTGATGCGCCCGGAAAGCTTGGAGTCCCGAGACCAGCTCGGCGCTCAGAGGCTCGCCAGAGGCATGACCTCGAGCGCGCCCGCGTAGATCATCTTCAGCGCCACGTAGAGGATGATCGCAAGGCCGAGATAGGCGATCCACCGGTAGCGCTGCAGGAGGCGGGCGATGTAGGAGGCGGCGACACCCATGAGCGCGATCGAGAGGATGAGCCCGAACACCATGACGTACGGATGTTCGCGGGCTGCCCCGGCAACGGCGAGAACGTTGTCGAGCGACATCGAAACGTCGGCGATGATGATCTGCCACGCGGCCTGCGCGAAAGTCTTGCGGGGAGCGCCGGTTTGGGCAGAATCCTTGCCTTCGAGGGCTTCCTCCGCGGCTTCTTCTTCCTGATGGGTCACGCGAAGCT
>NZ_JBFUKD010000317.1:0-4063 GCF_056401005.1 Microvirga sp. P4_G7
TGTCCGTACTGCCAACGGTTTCTCACTGGACCTATCGATCGAGGGACTTGCTCGAAAGGTCGGCGACCATAACACGGTAACGGCTCAGATTCAGTTCGCTGACGGCGAGACGTTGACCGCGCAGTTGGCGATCGCGGGAGCCTTGCCCCGATCCACGGACCACATCCTCTGAACCCGGAGGCGCGTGCATGCGAGGGCGATGGCGACATTTTGGAATCGGGCGGGTTCTCGCACTCCTCCTGCTGTTGGCGCTGGTGAGCCTTCGGCTCTGGGATCCTGGACCACTTGAAATTCTGCGACATCGCGCTTTCGACGTTTACCAGCAACTCCAGCCGAGGGCGACGCCGCTTCGTTCCGTCGTCATCGTCGATATCGACGAACCGAGTCTGCGGGCGCTCGGACAATGGCCGTGGCCGCGAACGATACTCGCCGACATGGTCTCACGGCTCTCCGACGAAGGTGCGACCGCGATCGGCTTCGACGTACTCTTCCCGGAGCCCGATCGGAGTTCACCAGGGGTCGTTGCGGAGACCTTCAGGGGCCTCGACGACGAGACCCGAGAGAAGTTGCGGGGGCTTCCAGCGAGCGACGAGATTTTCGCTGAAGCGATCCGCCGCTCGACTGTTGTTCTCGGTCATTCCGGGTATCGTGTTTCGGGCGCTAGCGACGCATCAGGCCCGACAATGCAATCGGGCATCGCGATCCTCGGCCCTGATCCTCGGCCCTATCTCGTCGATTTTCCACACCTGTTGCGAAACCTGCCGATGCTCGATGCCGCTTCCCAAGGCCGCGGGCTCTTCTCCATCGTACCCGAGGATGATGGGACGATCCGTCGCCTTCCGCTTGTCGCGCTTGCGGACGGAACGATTGTACCTTCGCTCGCGATCGAGATTCTGCGTGTCATTCGAGGATCTGATGCGATCCTGATCAAGACAGACGCCGGCGGCGTGCGGAGTGTCGGCGTTCAGGGACTGGAGATTCCGACTGATGGCAAGGGTCGGATCTGGCTCCACTTCGCGCGCCCCGGATCCGTCACATACCTATCGGCACTGGATCTTTTGCGCGGCAACGTCTCGCGGGAGAACATCTCGGGCAAGATCGTCCTCATCGGCACGTCGGCCGCGGGCCTGCTGGATATCAAAGTCACGCCGGTCCATCCCGCGACACCCGGCGTCGAACTGCATGCGCAGCTTCTCGAGAGCGCGCTCGCCGGCTCCACGCTCAGCCGCCCGAGCTACACGGCGCTCATCGAACTCGCTCTTGCGGCACTCCTGAGCCTCACGCTCATCGCACTTGCACCGAGGGCGAGCGCCGTCAGACTCTTCATTCTCGGAGCGATCACTGCCGCTCTCACCGTGAGCGTCTCATGGTACTGCTTCTCGTCACTTGGGCTTCTGATCGACTACACATTCCCTCTCTTCTCGAGTCTCCTCGTCTATTCCGTTCTCGTCTGCACCAACTACCTGAGCGTCTCCGCCGACCGTCACCGCATTCGTTCCGCCTTTAGCCAGTACATTTCGCCTGCGCTCGTCGAGCAGTTAGCAAACTCGCCCGAGAAACTTGTGCTCGGCGGTGAGCAACGCGAACTAACCATACTGTTTTCCGACATTCGCGGATTTACGGCGATCTCCGAGGCATTCGAGGACGATCCGCAGGGTCTGACCTCGCTCATCAACCGACTGTTCACACCGCTCACCAACGACATCGTCGAGCGGCAGGGAACGATCGACAAGTATATGGGTGATGCCATCATGGCCTTCTGGAATGCTCCGCTCGCTGACGCTCACCATGCCTCGAATGCCTGCGAAGCAGCCCTCGCGATGCTGGACAGCCTCGACGCACTCAATGCACAGCGACAGCGTGAAGCAGGCGAGCGCACCGTCGCACCGCTGAAGATCGGCATCGGACTCAACACTGGTCTCTGCGTCGTCGGCAATTTTGGCTCAGACCTGCATTTCAACTATTCGGTTCTCGGAGATCCCGTAAACGTAGCGTCTCGTCTGGAAGGGCTCTCAAAATATTACGGTGTTCCGATCGTCATCGGCTATCGCACCGCCGCCGCGGTGCACGAGCAGTTTGCAGTGCTCGAACTCGACCGCATCCAGATAAAGGGCAAGACGGCGCCGGAGCGCGTCTTCACTGTACTCGGCCACGCGAAAATGGCGGCGAGCGAGGATTTCGATGTGTTCTCCGCGGCTCAACGGGCCATGCTCTCCGCCTACTGGCGGCGCGATTGGGCCGACGCGCTCGAAATGATCATAACGTGCCGCGACCTTGGAAAGGCGTACGGCCTTGACGAATACTATGCGATCTACGTGGAGCGGATTCGCCTCCTGATCGAACAACCTCCCCCGGAGCCATGGAATGGAGTCGCGATCTCGGAGACGAAATGATCAGCTTGATCCATCGCGACATGCGACGGAATCGGTTGCCGGCCAATGCCGCTCGCTCATCCGACAAGATGCGGTGAGGAGCGTGCCAGTCTATGATGCCGGCACGCCGCTTAGTTTGATTTAGGACGCAAACGCGACGCCCCTGAGTCGAATCATGCCATCAGGATACGGCTTGAAACCCTGAACCTTCTTCGCCGACACCACCGGGCGCGGCGCATAGTAGGTGTAAATGACGGGCAGTTCGTCCTGGAGGATGGCTTGGGCGGAATCGTACAGCGCCTTGCGCTTCTCGACGTCGTTCAATGTCCGCGCTTCATTGAGAAGACGGTCCACTTCAGGATTGCAATAGCGGCCGTCGTTCGTGCTTCCCTTGCACGTCACGAACGTGTGGATATTCCCGTCGGGATCGATACGCCCAGACCAACCTGTCGCTATAGCCTCGAAGTTGCCCGCCTGCGCTTCTTTCTGCAGGGATGCAAACTCTGTGGCGCGCAGCGAAATGTCGAAGCCAACTTCCGCGCCCATCGCCTGAATGATCTCGGCGAGCTGCTGCGTCGTCGTGCTGTTGGCAAAGGCGAGCTCGATCTTCACCCGCTCGAAGCCGGCTTCCTTCAAGAGAGCCTTTGCCTTCACCACATCTCTTTTCCCGGCACTGTAAGCCTTGTTGTAGTATGGACTCGCGAGCGGAAACGGTTGGCCCGCCGGCGGGAAAATGCCTTGGCCTACGACCTCGTTGATCACGTCGCGATCGATGGCGTACTGCAATGCCTGACGAACGCGCTTGTCACTCCCGAGCGGACCCTTGGCACGTTCACCGTTGTTCACGTTGATCGTGATGTCCTGATATCCGATATCACTCGGCAACGAGAAAACCAGCTTCGGGTCGGCCTTTATGCTCGCGACGTCGCTTGGTGCGGGCCGCTCGATCATGTCGAGATCGCCTGCTCTCAGGTTCGCCAATCGAACGGTCGTGTCGGGAATGGGTGTGAAGACGAGCCGGTCGAACGAGAAAGCTTTGGCATCCCAGTAGTCACTGAACCGATCGAGAACGATGCGATCATTCTGCACCCGCTCCACGAAGCGATAGGGTCCAGAGCACATCGGCTTCTGTGCAAAATCCGCTCCGGCAAGCGCCTTTGGGGACATGATCATGCCGGCGCGATCGGAGAGTTGCGAGACCAAGGTCGCGTCGGGCCGCGACAATTTTAGTGCCACCGTCGTGTCGTCGATCACTTCGACGGTCTCGACGGATCCAAGCTCGCTTTTGCGCAGACTGTCCGGCAAGGTGCGGGCTCGATCGAGATTGAACTTCACCGCGGCCGCATTCATGATCTCGCCATCATGAAACTTGACGCCTGGCCGAAGCTTCATCGTCAAGGTCTTGTTGTCACCGCTCCAACTCCATTCGGTGGCCAGCTGCGGTACAAATGTGAGATCGGGAGTGATATCAACGAGCTTGTCGCACAGGGACGTAAAGACGATCCGCCCTGTGAAGCTGCGGGCCCGATGAGGATCGAGCGCATCCGGATCCTCTTGAATACCGATTCTCAGGGACTGAGCCGAGACCGCTGTTCCGATCAACAGGCTGGCGACAAAGGTGGCGGTGAAAATCGATCTCATACTCTTCCCTCGGGCGGCGTTTTAAAACTGCACAACTTTTTGTGCAGCGC
>NZ_JBFUKD010000318.1:0-4063 GCF_056401005.1 Microvirga sp. P4_G7
TGTCCGGACCGGGTGACGCGGTGAGAGAGCCGGTCGAGTTCGAGGTCCGCGACGCGATAGATCGTCGGCTCGGCGGTCGGCGCCGTCGCGCGACGGCGCGAGAGCACTTCGACGCGCGCCAGAAGTTCGGAGAATGCGTAGGGTTTGGGGAGATAATCGTCGCCGCCGGCCCGTAGGCCCTTCACGCGATCGTCGACCTGTCCGAGCGCGGAGAGGATGAGGACCGGCGTTTCGATCTTCTGCTCGCGCAAGGATCGGATCAGGGAAAGCCCGTCGAGTTTCGGCAGCATGCGATCGACGACGAGCACGTCGTAGTCGCCCGCTTCGGCCATCGCATAGCCGTCGAGGCCGTCCGCCGCGTGGTCCGCCACATGGCCGGCTTCCTTGAAGGCCTTCACGAGATAGGACGCCGCTTCCTGGTCGTCCTCGATGATGAGAATCCGCATGAGCGCGACTGTAGCCTATTTTTGCGCCAACGGCAGGCCGGTCTTGGAGGGTTGACCGACCTGCCGCGGGCAGGAACGCCGGGGCTTTTGGAGGGGGCGATTATCACCCCGGCGTCCGAACCGCTTTTGAGGCGTTAAGCACCCTTCGGCTGGCTGCCGACTTCGAGGGTGACGGTCCGCTCCTTGCCTTCACGATAGAGCGTCAGGGTGAGGGTCTTGCCCGGTGCGACCTGCGCGACCTTGCGCGACAGATCCTTGGCTTCCTTCACCACCTCACCGTTGACCGCGATGATCGTGTCGCCCGTCCGGACGCCTGCCTTGGCGGCAGGGCTGTCCTTCACGGCTTCGGCGACCAGGGCGCCCTTGGGCTCCTTGAGGCCGATGGCTTCGGCGATTTCCTTGGTCACCGGCTGCATCTGCACACCGATGAACCCACGGGTCACCGAACCGCCGTCCTTGAGCGACGTCACGATCTGGTCGACCGTCGTCGCCGGGATGGCGAAGGCGATGCCGACGCTGCCGCCCGAGGGCGAGTAGATCGCGGTGTTCACGCCGACGACCTCACCGGCGAGGTTGAAGGTCGGGCCACCGGAATTGCCCTTGTTCACCGGAGCATCGATCTGGATGAAGTCGTCATACGGACCCTGTCCGATGTCACGATGCTGTGCCGACACGATACCGGCCGTCACCGTTCCGCCGAGACCGAAGGGATTGCCGACCGCGAGAACCCAATCGCCGATGCGAGCCTTCTGCGGGGCGAGGCGTACGAACGGAAAGTCTCCGTTACCGCCTTCGACCTTCAGAAGCGCGAGGTCGGTCTTCGGATCGGTGCCGATCACCTTGGCGTCGAGCACCTTGCCGTCATCCATGGTGACCTGAACGTCCGAGCCGTTTTCCACGACGTGATTGTTGGTCACGACGTAGCCGTCGGCCGAGACGAAGAAGCCGGAACCGAGAGCCTGGCCGAACTGACGCGGGGTCTTGCGGCCCTGCTGTTGCTGCTGCTGACCGTCTCGGAACTGGCGGAAGAACCGCTCCATCGGGTGTCCCGGAGGCAGATCCGGCATCGAGAACTGCTGGCCACCCTCGTCGTCGCCACGGTCGGCAACGTTCTGGACCTTGACGCGAACCGAAACCACGGCGGGCTTCACGCGCTCGATCACGTCGGCGAAGGAAGGCGCGCCCTGGATCGGCTGAGCCAGGGACCGCAGCTCAGCGTGAGCCGCATTAGGGACGACAAGACCGCTCTCGACCGCGCCGCCTGCAATCAGCGCGGCAACGGCCGCTGCACCGAGCCACTTGGCGGTGCGCTTGCGGACGGGGTTAGTAACCTTGTTCGACATTTGTAATCTCCTCGACGAACCCTGATGCGGGTCCGTGTTGAGGAGAACATGGGGGTTGCCGGGTTACGGCGCTCTCACCCTCAGATGAAAACTTGGTAACCTTCCAGAGCGTGATCAGCAATAGAGGAATGCCATCTTCTCGCCGAGTCGTTCTCACGTCGGCGGAACACGCGCTAAGTTCCCGCGTTGCCATCGTTTTTGAGCAGCGCATCGAGGCTTCTCTGCTCATCGCTGTTGAGAACGGGCGAAGCCGATCGGCGGCGCAGGCGGCGCGCATTCAACAGAAGGCCGATGCCGCCGAGCACGAGAATGAGCAAAGGCGTCAGCCACAACGCCAGCGTATGCGCGTTGAACGCAGGCTTCAGCAGGACGAACTCGCCGTAGCGTCGCACCAGATAGCCGCGAACCTGATCGTCGCTGTCTCCGGCCGTCAGGCGCTCTCGCACGAGAATCCGCAGATCCTTGGCAAGGGATGCATCCGAATCGTCGATCGACTGGTTTTGGCAGACGAGGCAGCGCAGACCCGCCGAAATATCGCGGGCGCGCTGCTCCAGCACCGGATCCTTGAGAACCTCGTCCGGCTGAACGGCAAAGGCTGCGCCGCTCAAGACGATGAAGATCGCGAAGAGCGGAAGAAACCGCATTCGTCTCACTCCGCCGCCGCAGGAACTGTCTGCAACGACCGAGCGCGCGCAGGAGCGCCGACGCGCAGGCGCCGATCGCTGAGCGACAAGCCACCGCCCAGCGCCATGACGAGCGCGCCGAGCCAGATCAAGAGAACGAGGGGTTTGTAGTAAAGGTGAAGGGCGACCGAGCCATCGCTCTGCATTTCGCCGAGGCTCGCGTAGATCTGGCTGAACCCGATCGTCATGATGCCCGCTTCCGTCGTCGGCATCTCGCGCGTCACGTAGAGGCGCTTCATGGATTCGATGCGTCCGAGCTCGCGGCCTTCCGTTGACACGTTCAAGACGGCGACGTCTTCGCGGTAGTTGAAAGCCGCGCGCGGTGTGATGCTCTCGAGCCGAACCTGATAGGGACCTGCACGCAACGTCTCGCCGCGCTTGAGACTTCCGAGCGACTCCACACCCCAGGCKGAGGCGGCGATACCGATCACAGTCAGGCCGACGCCGGCATGCGCAAGAGAGGTTCCCCACGTCGAGCGCGGCAGGCCGACCGCCTTCGTCCACACCAGCGACCAGGGACTGCCCTTCGACCATGAGCGCGAAACGATTTCGTTCAGCGAACCGAGCACGAGAAAGATCCCGAGGCCGACGCCGAGCGGCGCGAGGATCGGGCCGCCGTAAGTCAGTGCGATGAGCGCGAGCGTCGCGACGATCGAAACGCCGATGACGCCGTAGAGGCGTTGAGCCGCACCAAGGAAATTGCCGCGTTTCCAGGCGAGCGTTTGGCCGAATGGCAGCAACAGCAGGAGCGGAAGGATCAGCGGAATGAACGTGAAATTGAAAAACGGTGCGCCGACGGAAATCTTCTGACCGGTCAGTGCCTCCAGCGCCAACGGATAAAGGGTGCCGATGAAGACCGTCGCGCATGCGGTCGTGAGAAAGAGATTGTTCAGCACCAACGCACCTTCGCGCGAAACGGGAGCGAACAATCCGCCCTGCTGCAGAAGCGGCGCGCGCCAGGCGAAGAGCAGAAACGAACCACCGATGAAGGTGATCAGGATACCCAGGATGAAGATGCCGCGTTCGGGATCGACAGCGAAGGAATGCACCGACGTGAGCACGCCGGAGCGGACGAGGAAGGTTCCGAGAAGCGACRGGGAAAATGTCAGAATGGCGAGCAGGATCGTCCAGACCTTCAGGGCGTTCCGCTTCTCCATGACGACGGTCGAATGCACCAGCGCGGTCCCCGCGAGCCACGGCATCAGCGAAGCGTTCTCGACCGGGTCCCAGAACCACCAACCGCCCCAACCAAGCTCGTAATAGGCCCAATACGAACCCATCGCGATCCCAAGGGTGAGAAACGCCCACGCCGTCAGCGTCCAGGGTCGAACGATCCGTGCCCAGATCGCATCGATGCGCCCGTCGATGAGGGCGGCGCAGGCAAAGGCGAAGGTGATCGAAAATCCGACGTAGCCAATGTAGAGCAGCGGCGGATGGATCGCGAGGCCAGGATCCTGCAGGAGCGGGTTCAAGTCCTGCCCTTCGAGCGGTGCCGGCACCGCTCGCGTGAAGGGGTTCGACGTGACCAGGATGAACAAGAGAAAGGCGAAGGTGACCGCGGCCTGCACGGCCAGGGTGTTGGCCTTGAGCC